>JBEILC010000082.1:0-12271 GCA_040379425.1 Hyphomicrobiales bacterium | reverse complement strand
GAGATCTCGCTCGATCATCTGCTCCAGCGCCGCTGAGAACTGGCGCGGAGACGTCTACCGCCATGGCTTCGCCGCCTCGTGGAGGCCGCGGAAACGGGCATAGAGCCTGTCATAGATCTCGCGATTGGCAGGCTCGGGCCTGATCTCCGAAACAACCGGATTCCACCGCGCCATGTCGCCAGGCGACGCATCACCCACCGCAAGCGCGGCGAGGAAGGCGTCGCCGAAGGAGGCGCCCCAACTCTTCTCGCGGAGTTTCTGCGTGATGTTGCAACTGTCCGAGATGGCCTGGGACCACACCTTGCTCTTCGTGCCGCCACCCACCGCGAAGACCTCACGCGGAGGGACACCCGCCTTGCCATAGGTTTCAACGATGTGCCGGGTGGCCTGGGCAATGCCTTCGAGGGCCGCGCGGAACATGTCGCCCCGCGTGTGCGTGAGATCGAGGCCGGAGATCATGCCCTTCGCATGTGGATCGAACAGCGGCGTCAGTGCGCCGGAGAAGTAAGGCAGCACCACGAGCCCGTTGGCGCCGGGCGGCGAGGCTTGCGCCTCCTCGTTCAGCACGCGGATCGCATCCGCCGCGCTCAAGTCCGAGGCTGCCACGCGGCGGAACCAGTGGGTGAGCGTTCCCGCCGTCGAGACACCCGCCATCGCCGCATGCTGGCCCCTGAACAGCCACGGCCCATACCACAGCCGCGGTTCCTTCACGGGCTTGGCCGTGATCTCGATGATGAAGATGGTCGAGCCATACATCATCATCATGTGGCCGGGTTCGGTGACGCCCACGCTGACAGCCTCGGAGGCCGCATCGATGGTGCCGGCGGTGACGGGCGTGCCGACGGCGAGACCCGTTTCTTCCGCCGCCTTCGCGGTCACGGCGCCGATGATGTCGGTGGTCCAATGAAGGTCCGCCATGCGTTCCATAGGGATGGTGCCGGGGGCGAGTTCGTCACTCCAGTCCAGCTTGTCCGGCAGGTAATAGGGGGTCGAGTTGCCAGCCGAATAATGGTCTATGGCATAGGCCCCAGTCAGGCGGAAGTTTATGAAGGACGTCGAATTCAGGAACTTGAATGCCTTGGCGTAGATCTCCGGCCGGTTGCGCTTCAGCCACAGCATCTTGGGGCCCGCCGCCTGGGTCGACAGCGCATTGCGGCAGCGCTCGAGGATGACGTCCTCGCCGATCAGCGCGTTGAGCTCCGCGATCTCCGCCGTTGCCCGCGTGTCGACGCCATAGAGAATGCCATTCATCAGCGGGTTGCCGTCGCGGTCCACAGGCAGCACGCAGGGTCCGATGGCGCTCGTCGCGATTGCCGCGATGGATTTGGGGTCGATGCGGCTTTCCCCCAGCATCGTGCGGGTGACGAAGACGAAGTCGCCCCACCAGTCCTGCTCGGCGTCATGCTCCGCCCAGCCGGGCTGCGGCACGATCATCTGGTGCGGGCGGGAGGCTTGCGCCACGATCTCACCCGCCCCGGTGACGATCACGCCCTTGGTTTCATAAGTCCCGACATCCACTCCGAGATAGTGCTTCATTCGACATAATCATCCCGGTCGAGGGAGAAGCCGGCATCAATCCCCCGAAGCGCCGCGAGCAGAAGCTTTGTCAGGCTTTCGAGATCGGCCAAGTCACAGACCTCGAGTGCTGAATGCGTGTAACGCGCGGGGAAGCCCATGTCGATGCAGGCCACGCCCTTGCCGACGAGCTGCACATAGGAGGTTTCGGTGAGTGCCCCGATATGCGCCGAGCGCTGGAGATTGATCTTCTCGCGATCCGCCGTGCGCTGGAACAGGCTGACGAGGGCCGGATGCGGAATGCAGCCATTGAGCGTGCCGCGTCCGTGGAAGCTGAACATGGTCATGACCGGACCGCCGCCAAGCTTTACGTCACCCCGGTGGCCCATGTCCGGCGTGTCGGTGGCGAGCGCCAGGTCAAGCTGGATGCAGATGTCGGGCTGGATCGCTTGAGCCGCGGTGAGCGCGCCGCGCAGGTTGAATTCCTCCAGCACCGAGAAGACGAGGTGGATGGTGGGCTTGCCGCCCAAATCCTTCGCCGCGCGCGCCAGTTCCAGCATGATGGCGCAGGCCGCGCGATCATCAACCGAGGTGCCGCCCAGGCGGCCGCCGGCGAGTTCCACGACATTGGGCCGGTAGACGATGGGCGTCCCGATATTGACGCCAGCCTTCAGCGCCTCATCCGCCGTCTTGAAGCCGCAGTCGATATAGAGCTCCTGATAGGGCACCACCCGGTACTTCTCTTCCGGTGCCGTCGCGTGGTGGCTCTTGTTGGCGATGATGCCGCGAAGGGTCCGCCCCTGCCCCAGGCACAGCAGCACCTCATGCGCGGCAAGCGCCCGTTCCGGCACGCCGCCCACCCGCTCGGCCCGGATCATGCCGGAGGCCTCGATCTTGCGGACGATGAGGCCCAACTGGTCCATGTGGCCGATGAACATGACGGAGGGGAGCTTGTCATCCCCCGGCAGGGTGGCGATGAGGTTGCCCAGCATGTCCGTCTTGGACGAGATGCCCATGTCCTTGAGCTCCGCCTTGATGAAGCGGCGCACATTGCCCTCGAAGCCCGCAAGCCCGGGGATCATCATCAGGTCCCTCGTCCAGTTCCTGATCCTGTCCTGCATGCCGCCCTTCTCTCCCATTGACAGACTTATGGATTTTTCCACCCGAATTGGTAACGGAAGGTCTACGCCCCCGCAAGCTGAGAGGCCATGCCTTGACCACAACCGCCACCCGCTTCGCCTATGCAACCCGCCTCAACGGCTTCAAGGCCGATGCGGCGAAGGTCTGGCCCGGCCGCAACCGCATCACCGCGCTGGACCTGATCGAGCGCGCCGCCACCGTGCCAGGCCTTTCCGCTGTCGATTTCAACTTCCCGGACCATCTGGAGGGTACGGCGCCCAAAGACATCCGCGCCAAGCTGGACAGCCTCGGCATCAGCCTCAACGGCTTCGCCATGCGCTACTACTCCGACCCCGGCTTCAAGAAAGGCGCCCTCTCCCACCCGGACCGCGCCATCCGCGCCAAGGCGCTGGAACTGACGCTGCGCGGCATCGACGCGATGTCGGAAGCGGGCGGCGACCTGATGACGCTGTGGCTGGGCCAGGACGGTTTCGACTATTCCTTCCAGGCCGATTACCTCCGCCTCTGGGACGAGACAGCGGAAGCGCTCCGCATCATCGCCGCGCATAACCCGTCGATCGACATCTCCATCGAGTACAAGCCCAACGAGCCACGCGCCTTCAGCCTGCTGCCCGATGTGGCGACGACCTTGCTCATGGTCTCGGACGTCAACGCGAAGAACCTCGGCGTCACGCTCGATTTCGCGCATGTTCTGTATGCGGATGAAATGCCGGCCTATGCCGCAGCCCTGATCCATCGCCGGAGCAGGCTCTTGGGCGTCCACCTCAATGACGGTTACGCCAAGCGGGACGATGGGCTGGTCGCCGGCAGCGTCCACATCATCCAGACGCTCGAACTGCTCTACACGCTGGAGAAACTCGGCTACCGCAACGCCATCTATTTCGACACCTTCCCGGATGCCGTGGGGCTCGACCCCGTGGCGGAGTGCTCCGCCAACATCTCCGCCGTCGAAGGCATGTGCCGCGTGCTGGACCGGCTCCGTGGCAATGCCGCGCTCGATGCGGCAATCGCCGCGCAGGATGCGGTGGCAAGCCAGCGCATTCTCCAGTCAGCACTCTATGGTGCCGCATGATCGACGTTGCGGTGGCCGGCAGCCTGCATCTCGACATCATGGTGGCGGCCCCGCGCCTGCCCCATCAGGACGAGACACTGATGGGTTCTTCCTGGCACTACAAATGCGGCGGCAAGGGCGGCAACCAGGCGGTGGCCGCCGCGCATTTCGGGGCGAAGACGGCGTTCGGCGGCCAGACCGGCCAGGATGATTTCGGCGGCAGGCTGCGCGCCAATCTGGTGGCGGCGGGTGTCGACATCACGCATGTCGGCATTGATCCCAATTCCGGCAGCGGCATGAGCGTCGCCATCACCGAGGCGCGTGGCGAATATGGCGCGGTCGTCGTCTCGGGCGCCAATCTGACGATCGATGCCGATGAGATCGCCACGCGCTGGGAGGCGCTCTGGCAAACGAAAGTGCTGCTGCTGCAGAACGAGATCCCGGAAGCCGTCAGCCTCGCCGCCGCAAGGCACGCCCGCGCCAATGGCGCGCGCATCATCCTCAACGCGGCACCCGCGCGTGAGATGTCGGCCCTGTTCCTGAGTTCCATAGACATTCTCGTCGTCAACCGGGTCGAGGCCCGGATGATGACGGGCACGGATGATCCGGACCGGGCGCTGCCCGCCCTCCATACGTTGCGGCGCGACGTGGTTCTGACGCGCGGCGCCGATGGCCTGTCGCTGATGACACGCGATGGCGCGCGCACCGACATCCCCGCCCTGCCCGTCAAGGTGGTTTCAACCCATGGCGCGGGCGACTGCTTCTGCGGCGCACTCGCCGCACGGCTCGCTGCAGGCGACGGCCTGGAATTCGCCTGCCGCTTCGCCTCCGCCGCTGCGGGGCGGTTCGTGGCAGGCCAGTGAGGGATCAGCGCTTGTCGAAGATCACGCCCATGGTGAAGAGGAAGCAGCCGTAGGGCCGGAACTCCGACGTCCGCACCACGCAGAAGCCCTTCTTGGCCGCCTCGTAAAAGGCGAAGCGTTCGAGCGCCTCCATGCCGACGTCCCGGCCCTCGCAGTCCCGCGCGATGGCGTGGACCTCCGCCTGCATCGGCAACAGCTTGTCAGGCTCGCCCACCACCTGCATGCGCGCGACGGGTGCGGGGATGAAGTCATCGAGCGGCATGACGGAGAGGATGGCGCGGGTGGCCTGCGGGATGTCGAGGCCCGGCAACTCGATGAGGCGCTTCGTGCTGGTGTGCTGGGTCACCTCATGGGCGGGGAAGTTCCGGTCCACCAGCACCAGGCGCTCGCCATGGCCCATGGAGGCGAGGCACCAGAGAAGATCGGGGCTGAGCACGGCGGGGATATTCTTGAGCATGGCGCAATTCCTTGCAGCCGCACCGCAGCGGCGCAAGGCCCAATCTCGATATGACCTTGCGTTAGTTTCTACACGGTTGCACAAAGTGTCCGGCAAGAGCACACTGCAAACCCATTCATACTTCAACGCTTGGAGGTTACCGATGTTCAGAAAGCTGATGCTGGCTGCCGCCATCACGCTCGGCGTGCTGGGTGGTCAGGCCGTGTCCACTCCCGCCCAGGCGGACGTGAGGATCTATCTCGGGGTGCCGTTCCACCCCTATCAGATCGGGCCGGGCTGGCGCTATCACCCCGGCTATGGCTGGTATGATTACGGCCGCTACGGTGCCTTCCGCCCCTACAAGATGACCTGCAACGAGGCCCGCCGCCGGGTGGACCGCAACGGTTACAACAATGTGGATGCGCGCGATTGCTCGGGCCGCACCTACAGCTTCCGCGCGACCAACCGGAAGGGCAAACGCGTCAACGTCTATGTCGACGCCTATACGGGCGACATGTGGCGCTGAGCGAGTGTCCACGGCCAGCAAAGGCCCCGCCCGCGCGGGGCCTTTTGCATGTCAGGCGAGGCGCTTGACCGCGCCGCGCAGCTTCCAGGCGAAGAGCACCAGCAGCAGCCCGAGCAGGACCGCCGTTCCGGCAATGACCCAGATGATGCTCAGTGCCGCACTCGCCGGATAGAAAATGATGAGCAGCCCCAGCGCCGACGCGGCGAGGCCGCCCAGCGCCATGAGCCAGCCATGCTGGATCTCCTTGCGAAGGGCTAAGGCGCCGATCACCTGCAGCAGCCCTACGGCCAGGTACCACAGGCCGATCAGCAACAGCACGTAGGTGACCGCAAATTCAGGGTAGAGCAGGCAGACGAGGCCCGCTGCAATCCCCGCCAGCGCCGTAAGCAGTGCGGGAACGGAGGTGCCCTCATCACGCCCGCGATAGACGCCCCACAGGCCCAGAAGCCCATCGGCCAGCGCATAGGCACCAAAGAGCATCACCACCACGCCGAGCGTGAGCTGGGGATAGGCCAGTGCGAAGAGGCCGAAGGCAAGGCTTGCCAGCCCGCGCAGCAGGATGGTCCGCCACCTCGCCGTGAAAAACGTCCGCATCGTCGTCGCCATTGCTGCCCTCCGGTTGGTCCAGAGAGATTACAGTTGCTTTCAACCGCTGCGCAAGCGGACTAGCCCCGGTCGATGATGCGGTCCGGCGAGCGGTCCGCGCCCTCCTCCTGGGGGTCAGGCGTTTCGCCGTCCGCGCCCTTGTGGAGCAGCCGTTCCGCCACCTCATGCTTGACGCGGTTGGCGGTGGGCCGGGGTGCGGTTTCCTTATCCGCAGTGTTTTCCTTGGGGCTCTTCTCGCCCTTCCGGGCCAACTGGGCGAATTGCGACAGCGCCTCCGGGCGCTGCTCTCCCTCGACCCGTTCCGTGACGTCCAGCGTGTTCACGGCGGTCTCGAGTGCGTCCCGCTCGACGCGCTTGGCGATGTTGTGGGGATTGATGCGGACTTTGCCTGGCTTGTTCATGAGCAACTCCTCCCGATGGCTTGAGCGGAGAAGCAGCCCCAGCCCGTTCGGTTCCACCGCATGACGGAGGGCCTTTTTGCTTGACGGCGCATCCAGCCTGGTTCATGACCACATTTCGTGGCGCGCAAGACGTACCGCCATGCTCAAACAGGAACCCGAAACCCAATGCCAAGCGACAGTCATAGTCGATCGACCATGCCGTTGCCGGTGCGCACGGGCGCCTGAACCTCTCCGGTTCGCCCGCCGCCGCCAGTAACGGCTGGTCGGAACGAGGTGAACCATGAACTCCAAGTCTCTCCGCGAGCAATCCTCCGCCGGTGCCATCGTCTTCCTCATGATGGCGCTGGTGTTCATCCCCATCATTGCCGTCCATGCCGTCATGGCGTGGCAGGATCAGCTCGCGATGGCACCCCAGCAACTGGCTGCCATCGTGAACTTCGCCCTCTCCGCCTTCTGAGCGATCCCGCCCGGCGGCAGAGGGTCGCGCAGTTCCACAAGGCAACTGACAGGCCCTTGGCAGTTGCCCTCCCCTAGTCTCCGGGCCGTTCGCAAACAGAGGAGAACACCATGACCACTGCCCAGTCCACCTGCCTCGAAGTCGTCCGCTTCAAGCTCCTGCCGGGGGTGACGGACGAAGCATTCCTCGCCACCAACGCCGCGACCGTGGCGTTTCTGAAGCGCCAGGCCGGTTTCCGCCGCCGGGTGCTGTCCAAGGGGTCCGATGGCATGTGGACCGACGTCGTCGAATGGGAAAACCTCGCACTCGCCCAAGAGGCCTCGAAGCAGATCATGGTGGAGCCGTCGCTGGTCCCCTTCATGAAGTCCATGGACCTGGAGAGCGTGATGATGGATCATCTCGACATTGCCCTGCGCATCGAGTGAGGCTGAAGCCCGTGCGGCGGACCGACAGGTTGTTCGAGATCATCCAGATCATCTCCGATGGGCGGCTGCACCTTGCGCGCGACATCGCGGAGAGGCTCGAGGTGTCGGTCCGCACCATCTACCGGGACGTTGACTCTCTGGTGGCCTCGGGTGTGCCGGTCGAGGGCGAGCGCGGTGTGGGCTACCTGTTGCGAGAGCCAATCCACCTTCCGCCGCTGACGCTCACGGCGGAGGAACTGGAAGCGCTGCATTTCGGCATGTCGGTGGCGGCGCAGGCCACGGAACCTGCCCTGCAGAAGGCCGCCGCCTCGCTTCTGGCCAAGATCGACCGCGCCATTCCCGCCTCCCGCCGGACTGATCCGCAGGACTGGGGCTTCGCCGTCTACCCGCAGAAGGAGGCACAAGCGAGCCAACCTCATCTGCCCGCTCTCCGGCGCGCGGTGCGCGAGAAACGCAAGCTCCGCCTGATCTACCAGAAGGCCACGGATCAGATGGCTGAGGAACGGCAGGTGCGGCCATTGCAAATCGAATTCTGGGGCTGGGCGTGGACGCTCACCACCTGGTGCGAGCTACGCGGCGATTTCCGGGTCTTCCGGGCGGACCGCATCCTCTCCGCCGAAATCCTGCCTGACAATTTCGCGGACGAGCCGGGGCAGAGCCTGATGGATTACCTGCGCCTCATGGCGCCGCCTGCAACGTCTCGACATAACCGATGAGGTTTTCCACCCGGCGTGCGACGGAACCTTCATCACCCTCGGCACCGCCCAGCTCCTCGGCCGCCTCTTCCTTGAACCACACGCCCCAAACTGGCATCTCGCGGCCGCCATGGCCTTCGACCACTTCGCGGCCATCGATGAGCTTCGCCAGCTGCTCGCGCGGGAAGCTGCCGTAACGGGTGGTCAGCGTGGAAAGGTCCGGCAATGGCTTCGACAGGCCGAAGGCCTTGGGGCCGTTGCCCTTGCCGTCCTCGCCATGGCAGCTGGCGCAATACAAGTTGAAGTCGGCCTCGCCCGAGACCGCGGCATTCCCGCCATCTGCAGCAATTGCGGCATCCGCGGCATAAGCAGGCATTGTAACAAGACTGGCGAAAAGAAACGCCGTTGCCGGAAGGAGCTTCAGTGGCCCCATGTCGATCACCTTGCAAAAACGCCCGTTCCCACCCTTAAGACTAGGGCCGGGGGCGGTGATCCGCAAGGGCTGGTTCAGGATGCCGTCGCGGGCTTCAGCTGCACGCTTTCGCCGCAGCCGCAGGCCGAGACCTGGTTGGGGTTGTTGAAGACAAAACCTGATTTCAGCACGCTCTGCTGGAAGTCCATCTCGGTGCCGAGCAGGAACATCATGGCCTTGGCATCGACCAGCACCTTCACACCCTTGTCCTCGACCACCTCGTCGAAGGGCTTCTGATCCTCGGCCCATTCCATGGTGTATTCCATGCCGGCGCAGCCGCCGTTCTTGACGCCGATCCGGAGCCCGACGACTGGCTTGTCAGCGTTTGACATGATTTCCCTGACGCGCTGAGCGGCGGCGTCGGTGAGCTTCATGATCTGCGGGCGCGGGCGGGGTTGAGCGGATGCCATGGCGTCCTCCTTACCACATGTTGAGGGCGACGCGGGCCTCATCCGACATGCGGCTGTGGTCCCACGGCGGGTCAAAGACGATGGTGGCCTTGCAGCTGGCGACCCCCGGCACGGAGGAGACGGCATTCTCCACCCAACCCGGCATGTCGCCCGCGACCGGGCAACCCGGAGCTGTCAACGTCATTTCGATGGCAACGTTCCGGTCATCGTCGATGTCGACCTTGTAAATCAGGCCCAGCTCATAGATGTCGACGGGGATTTCCGGGTCATAGACCGTCTTGAGGGCGGCGACGATGTCATCCGTCAGGCGGGCTAGCTCGTCCGGCGGAATGGCCGAAGGGTCTGGCGCATTGCCGGTGTCGGGCTTCAGTTCGGTGGCGGCCTCGGTCATCCGAATATCCTCCGTGCAGAGATAAGCGCATCAGCGAGCACGTCAACCTCTTCCAGCGTGTTGTACATGCCAAAGGAGGCGCGGCAGGTGGCGGTGACGCCGAAACGCTGCAGCAAGGGCTGGGTGCAATGGGTGCCGGCGCGGACGGCGACACCCGCGCGGTCGATCACGGTCGCCACGTCATGGGCATGCGCCCCTTCCATGGTGAAGGAGACAATGGCGCCCTTGTTCCGCGCGCGGCCGAAGATCCGCAGCGAATTGATCTCGGACAGGCGCTGCATGGCCCGGTCTCTGAGAGCCGCCTCATGCGCCGCGATCTTGTCGAGGCCCACGCCCCGCATGTAGTCCAGCGCCGCCCCCAGCCCAATGGCCTGGACAATCGCCGGCGTTCCAGCCTCGAAGCGGTGTGGCGGATCATTGTAGGTGATGCCGTCGGTCGTCACCTCGGAGATCATCTCGCCGCCACCCTGATAGGGCGGCATCTTGGCAAGAAGCTCCTTCTTGCCGTAGAGCACGCCGATGCCCGTGGGCCCATAGGTCTTGTGGCCGGTGAACACATAGAAGTCCGCATCCAGCGCCTGGACATTGACCGCCATGTGCACGCAAGCCTGCGAACCGTCGACCAGCACGGGGATGCCCCGCGCATGGGCGAGCTTGATGACCTCCGCCACCGGCACCACGGTGCCCAGCGCGTTGGACATCTGGGTGATGGCGACGATTTTCGTCTTCGGCGTCAGCAGCTTCTCGAATTCATCGAGCAGGAAGTTGCCGTCTTCATCGATGGGCGCCCACTTCAGAACGACGCCGTTCCGCTCCCGGTGGAAGTGCCAGGGCACGATATTGGAGTGATGCTCCATGATGGAGAGCACCACCTCGTCACCCTCCTTCAGCACCATGCCGCCGAAGCTCTGCGCCACGAGGTTGATGGCGTCCGTCGCATTGCGGGTGAAGATGATCTGCTCAGGCGACGGCGCATTGAGAAAGCGGCGCACGCTCTCACGCGCATCCTCGAAGGCCTGTGTCGCGGCATTGGAGAGGAAGTGCAGGCCGCGGTGGACGTTGGCGTACTCTTCCGTATAGGCCTTGGTCATCGCATCAAGAACGGCCTTGGGCTTCTGCGCCGAGGCGGCGTTGTCGAGATAGACCAGCTTCTTGCCATAGACCTCGCGGGAGAGGATGGGGAAGTCCGCCCCGGATTGCCTGTACGTCATAGGCCATCAGCCCGCCCTCCGGTGCTCGGTGAGCCAGCGCGCCGCATAGTCCGTCAGCGCCTCGCGCAAGCCGTCATGCGCGATGGTGTCGAAGGCCTCGCCCACAAAGGCCGCGATCAGCATCGCCTTTGCCTCGGCCTCAGGGATACCGCGGGACTTGAGATAGAACACATGGTCATGGTTGAGATCACCCGCCGTGGCGCCATGGCCGCAGGCCACGTCATCGGCATAGATCTCGAGCTCCGGCTTGGCGTCGAATTCCGCCGTCTCGGAGAGCAGCAGCGCATGGCTGGATTGCTTGCCATCCGTCTTCTGCGCGTGCGGACGCACGATCACCTTGCCCTGGAAGATGCCGCGCGCGTGATCGTCCATCACGCACTTGAACAGCTCGCGGCTCGCACAATTCGGCGCCTGGTGGTCCACCACAAGGCGCGTATCCGCATGCTGCTTTGCGGCCAGCAGATAGGCGCCCGTCACTTTGGCGTCGGTGAGTTCACCGGTGAAACGATAGGTGCCGTTCTGGCGGTTGAGCTTGGCGCCCGTCGTCAGCGTGAAGTCCCGGAAGGTGACATTGCGCCCGAAAGTGACATGCGCGTGGGCAAGATGCGTCGCCTCATGCGACTCGAGTTCCACCTTCACGCGGTCAAGCCTTGCGCTGTGCCCCACACGGATCTCGGTCACGGAATTGGCGAGGTAGCTCCCTTCGCCCAGATGGGTTTCGATGATGGTGGCGGAGGCATCATCGGCCACCTCGATCACGTTGCGCGTGGCGATCGTCCGGGGTGCCGCATTGGTGGCGATGAAGACCAGTTCCACCGGCGTGTCGATGTTGCCTTCGAGCCGGATGCGCGCGCCATCGGTGGCAAAGGCCGCATTCATCTGGAGCATGGGCTCATCCGCTTCGGCCTTGATCTCCACGCTGCCATTGACGAGCTTGGAGAGCGCCTTGTCGTAATGACCGTTCACGAACACCATGCGCGTCGCCGCGATGCCGTGGAAGATCGAGGCCGCGAGCAGCCGTTCGACCTCGCCCGCGGCCGGCGTCACCTGCTGGCGCGGCGGATAGGGCTTGTCGATCATCTGGCGCAGGTCGGTCCAGCGCCACTCCTCCATCCGGCGGTGCGGCAGCGAAACGCCCAGCGCCGTTTCGGCGGCGGTTGTGGAAAGCACGATGCTCATGCCGCGTCCTTCGTGAATTCGCCGTAGCCCTTCTCTTCGAGTTCAAGCGCCAGGTGCTTGTCACCCGACTTCACGATGCGCCCCTGGGAGAGAACATGCACATAATCCGGCACGATGTAGTCGAGGAGCCGCTGATAATGGGTGATCACGACCATCGCACGATCCGGCGAGCGGAGCGCATTGACGCCATCCGCCACCACGCGCAGCGCATCGATGTCGAGGCCTGAATCCGTCTCGTCGAGAATGCAGAGCGAGGGCTCCAGCACCGCCATCTGCAGGATCTCGGCACGCTTCTTCTCGCCGCCCGAGAAGCCGACATTCACCGGCCGCTTCAGCATGTCCTGGGAGACGTTGAGCTTCGCCGCCTTGTCCTTGACGAGGCGCATGAAGTCCGGCGTAGAGAGCTCCTTCTCGCCCCGCGCCTTCTTCTGCGAGTTCAGAGCCACCTTCAGGAACTGCATGGTGGCCACACCCGGAATCTCGATCGGATACT
>JBEILC010000081.1:0-12279 GCA_040379425.1 Hyphomicrobiales bacterium | reverse complement strand
CTCACTGTCGAGTTGCGCCACCAGGGCCGCATCCGGCTCCTGCAGGCGGCGCAGCTGCGCCAGCGCCAGGTCGTCAGCCGAAACATTACCGCGCGCGCCAAAGGCGATCCGCGCCCGCAGATCGTCCGAGGCCGCCATCGCGGTCCCACCGCCGATTTCCAGGTAGGCCGCCTCGATCAGGTCCCGCACATGCGCGTCCCGCGACTTGCCCGTCGTGCCGCCCAGCATGATCGCGATAACCCGGCGCCCGCCGCGCTCGGCCGACGCCATCAGGTTGTAGCCCGACGCGTTGGTGAAGCCCGTCTTGATACCGTCGACGCCGTCGACCTTCCGTAGAAGTTCGTTATGATTCATGTACTTGCGCTTGCCCCACGTGAAGGAGGACAGCGAAAAGTAGTTATACCGGTCCTTGTGGTCCATGTAGACAGCCTCGGCGAGCTTCGCCATGTCGCGCGCCGTGGTGATCTGTTTCTTGTCCGGCAGGCCCGAGGCGTTGCGGAACGTGGTGGCGTTCATGCCGAGTTCCTTGGCCTTGGCGTTCATCTTGGTGACAAACTTGGCTTCGGACCCGCCGCCGAGCTTCTCGGCGATCACGATGGCCACGTCATTGGCTGACTTGGTGACCAGCGCGCGAATCGCATCCTCGACCTTGATGGTCGTTCCGGCCTTGAGGCCCAGTTTTGACGGTTGGGCGCGCGAGGCGGCCTTTGAGACCGTCAGGCGGTCGGAAAGCTTGAGTTTCCCGGCTTCAATGGCGTCGAACACCATGTACAGCGTCATGACCTTGGTGAGCGAGGCGGGATGTCGTGCTTCGTCGGCGGCGCGGTCGTGAAGGACCTGCCCGGTCTCCAAGTCGACCACGATAGAGGCATACTTGTCGGCCCAGGCCGGGCCTGCCGCACACAGCAAGGCTGCGAGAGCAATAGCGGCTCTGCGGAACCAGGCGACCAGGGAGATCGTCTTCATACGCAACGGAATCCTCTATCAGAAGCACTACAAAGACGAGATTGAGGGTCCACTGGTGACCTTACCCAACCTTTAAGCTCCGTCACCCCTGTTAGTCCGATTGCCCCACTTTTCTCTCGGCATGCCCACAATTGGGTCTACCACTGTCCGAATGGAGCGCACTCCGGCTTAACCCTGCATGAACCATGCAAACTTGCCGCAGTGAGCTTCCCGCCTTCGGGAGAACGAGCACACTGCCCGCTGACTCTGAACAAACCAAGGCGCCTTCTGCGGTTTATTGGTTCACAGCCCTGCGACTTCTCGCACGTGTTGGCCCTTTCACTTGGCCGCGGGATCAATATCTAATGGGGGCGAACAACCGGGTCCTCCGGAACACCAGACAGACAAGCATGGCCGACAAGAAGCAAACCCCAGGAACGGCCAAGGAAATCGGTGTCGCCACGCGCACCAAGCCGAAGCCGAAGAAGCCGTCCCTCTACCGGGTCCTGATCCTGAACGACGATTACACGCCGATGGAGTTCGTCGTGCACGTTCTCGAGCGGTTCTTCGGCAAGGGACGCGAAGAGGCCACCCGCATCATGCTGCATGTCCACCAGAAGGGCGTGGGCGTCTGCGGGGTATACACTTTTGAAGTGGCGGAGACCAAAGTGACGCAGGTCATGGACTTCGCCCGCAACAACATGCACCCTCTCCAGTGCACGATGGAAAAGGAATAGGCCAATGCCGACATTCTCCCGCAGTCTCGAAAAGGCGCTTCACCGCGCCCTCGGCCTGGCCAATGAACGCCGCCACGAATACGCGACGCTGGAGCACCTGCTGCTCTCGCTCACCGACGACAAGGACGCCGCTGCCGTCATGAAGGCCTGCAACGTCGATCTCCACGTGCTGCGCCGGAGCCTGACCAACTACATCGATACCGAACTGGGCCAGATGATCGCGGCCGAGCGCGAGGATTCCAAGCCCACCGCGGGGTTCCAGCGCGTCATTCAGCGCGCGGTAATCCATGTGCAGTCCTCTGGCCGGGAGGAGGTGACGGGGGCCAATGTGCTGGTCGCCATCTTTGCCGAGCGCGAGAGCCATGCCGCCTTCTTCCTGCAGGAGCAGGACATGACGCGCTATGATGCGGTCAACTACATCTCCCACGGCATTGCCAAGCGCTCCGGCCTGTCGGAGACCAGGCCTGTGCGCGGCGTCGACCAGGACCAGCAGGGTTCGGCTGGAAACGACGGCAGCGAGGAGGGCGGCGCCAAGAAGAAGGGCGACGGTGACGCGCTTGACGCCTATTGCATCAACCTCAACAAGAAGGCCGGCGAAGGCAAGATTGACCCGCTGATCGGGCGCGAGCAGGAAGTCCGCCGCACCATCCAGATCCTGTGCCGCCGTCAGAAGAACAACCCGCTGTTCGTGGGCGATCCCGGCGTCGGCAAGACGGCAATTGCCGAGGGCCTCGCCCGCAAGATCATCAATGGCGAGGTGCCGGAGGTGCTTCTGAATTGCACCGTCTACCAGCTCGACATGGGCACGCTGCTAGCTGGCACGCGCTACCGCGGCGACTTCGAGGAGCGTCTCAAGGCCGTGGTCAAGGAAATTGAGGCCAGGCCCGGCGCCATCATGTTCATCGACGAGATCCATACGGTGATCGGTGCGGGCGCCACCTCTGGCGGCTCGATGGATGCCTCCAACCTGCTGAAGCCGGCGCTGGCCAATGGCTCGCTCCGTTGCATCGGCTCGACCACCTACAAGGAATACCGCCAGCACTTCGAGAAGGACCGGGCGCTTGTCCGCCGGTTCCAGAAAATTGATGTGAACGAGCCGTCGATCCCCGATGCGATCAAGATCCTGAAGGGCCTCAAGCCCTACTACGAGGAGTTCCACAAGGTTCGCTACACGGATGACGCGATTGAGACCGCGGTGCAGCTTTCCGCCCGCTACATGGCGGACCGGAAGCTGCCCGACAAGGCAATCGACGTGATCGACGAGACAGGCGCCTCGCAGATGCTCGTGGCCGAGGACAAGCGGCGCAAGGTGATCGGCGTGCCGGAGATCGAGGCCACCATCGCCACGATGGCGCGCATCCCCGCGAAGACGGTCACCAAGGATGACGCGACGGTTCTCAAGAACCTCGACGCCGAACTGAAGCGCATGGTGTTCGGCCAGGACAAGGCCATCGAGGCGCTGGCCGCCGCGATCAAGCTTTCCCGAGCTGGCCTCCGCGAGCCCGAGAAGCCCATCGGCTGCTACCTGTTCTCAGGCCCGACCGGTGTGGGCAAGACCGAGGTCGCGAGGCGCCTGGCCGAAGTCCTGGGCGTCAATATGCTGCGCTTTGACATGTCGGAGTACATGGAGCGGCATTCCGTCTCCCGCCTCATCGGCGCGCCTCCCGGATATGTCGGCTTCGACCAGGGCGGCTTGCTGACCGATGGCATCGACCAGCACCCCTATACCGTGCTGCTGCTGGACGAGATAGAGAAGGCCCATCCGGACCTGTTCAACATCCTTCTGCAGGTGATGGACCACGGCAAGCTGACGGACCACAACGGCAAGTCCGTCGATTTCCGTAACGTCATCCTGATCATGACCACCAATGCCGGCGCGCAGGACATGGCGCGCGAGGCCATCGGCTTCGGCAACAGCGTGCGCGAAGGTGATGACATGGCGGCGATCCAGCGGCTGTTCACGCCGGAGTTTCGCAACCGTCTGGATGCCGTCATTGCCTTCGGCCACCTGCCACCCTCCGTGGTCCGCAAGGTGGTGGAGAAGTTCGTGCTGCAGCTCGAGGCCCAGCTTGCCGAACGCCAGGTCAACATCGAGCTCTCCTCCGATGCAGCCGACTGGCTGGCGAGGAAGGGCTACGACCAGCAGATGGGCGCAAGGCCGCTTGCCCGGGTCATTCAGGAATATGTGAAGAAGCCGCTCGCCGAGGAGGTGCTGTTTGGCAAGCTCTCCAAGGGCGGTACAGTGCGCATCCTGCTCAAGGATGAGATGCTGCAGTTCACTTATCTGAGCCGCGATGAGGAAAAGGCACTTCCTGGCCGCCCGGTGCGCAAGGCGCTGCCGCGTGCCACTGCCGAGGACGTCGCAGACGAGGGTGGGGACGACAAGCCTGAGAAGCGAGCAAGGCGGAAGCCCCGTCCAAAGGCGGTTTGACAGGCTCCGCACGCGGATAGTATCGACGCGTGCGTTGTCAACAAGCCACTTCCTTAAATGTTATTGTTATTCCAGTTCGTAAGGTATAGTTTTACTGCCAGTGTATTCGGAGCCGGTACTTGGTAGATCCTGCGGTCAAGACGGATGCGGAACGGCCGGTGGCCGTTCGCGTGGGTGGTCTGCACAAGTCTTTCGGCGATCTCGAAGTCCTGAAAGGTGTCTCGCTCACGGCGCGTGAGGGTGACGTTGTGTCAATGATAGGGGCCTCTGGCTCCGGTAAGTCAACCTTCCTCCGCTGCATCAACTTCCTGGAAATGCCTACCGAAGGTGAAATCGAGGTGACGGGTGAGACCGTGGCCCTCGCCCGCCACAAGGATGGCGACCTGCACCCCACGAACCGCCGCCAGCTTGAGCGCATCCGCACCCGGCTCGGCATGGTTTTTCAAAGCTTCAATCTCTGGCAGCACATGACGGTGCTGCAGAATGTGATCGAGGCGCCGGTCTATGTGCTGGGGGTGCCGAAGGCGGAGGCCATCGACCGCGCTGAGAAACTGCTGCACAAGGTGGGCCTTTACGACAAGCATGACCAATATCCGGCCTTTCTCTCCGGCGGCCAGCAGCAGCGCGCGGCGATCGCGCGGGCACTGTGCATGGAACCCAAGGTCATGTTGTTCGACGAGCCGACCTCCGCGCTCGACCCCGAACTCGTGGGCGAGGTGCTTCGGGTGATCCGGGGCCTCGCCGAGGAGGGGCGCACCATGATCCTCGTCACGCATGAGATGAAGTTCGCGCGCGATGTGTCGAGCCACGTGATCTATCTTTACCGTGGCGTGATTGAGGAGGAAGGACCTCCTTCCCGTGTCTTTGGCGCGCCGCAGAGCGAACGCTGCCGCCAATTCCTGTCGACCACCCATGCGTGAGGACGGGAACAATCTCGTGCATCTTCAACATTCAAAACAGCGGGCGGTAGGTACCCCCGCACACCAGGGAGTAAATGTCATGAAACTGTCTCGTCGTCTCGCCCTCGCCGCCACTGCGGCAGTGATGCTTGCCGGAACCTCTCCGGCAGCTCTGGCAGACCTGAAGTTCGGCGTAGCGGCCGAGCCCTATCCGCCTTTCTCGTCCAAGGATGCCTCGGGCAAGTGGGTCGGCTGGGAAATCGACCTGATGAACGCGGTCTGCGCCCAAATGAACGAAAAGTGCGAGCTCGTCGAAGTGGCATGGGACGGCATCATCCCGGCGCTGACCTCGAAGCAGATCGACGTGATCTGGTCCTCGATGTCGATCACCGCCGAGCGCAAGCAGACGATCGACTTCACCAACATGTACTATAACACGCCGACCGTCATCATCGGCGCCAAGACCGGCGACATGAACATCGAGCCCGGCCATCTGAAGGGCAAGGTCATCGGCGTGCAGGTCTCGACCATCCATGAAAAGTACGTGCAAAAGTACTATGCCCCTGCGGGCGCCGAGGTAAAGACCTACTCGACGCAGGATGAAGCCAACAATGACCTCGCCGCCGGCCGCCTTGACTATGTGCAGGCTGATGCCTCCGCACTCGATGCCTTCCTGAAGACGGAGCAGGGCACCGCCTGCTGCGAGCTCAAGGGCCAGGTGAAGGACGATCCGGAAGTGCTGGGTGAAGGTGTTGGCGGTGGCGTCCGCAAGGAAGACACGGCGCTCAAGGACAAGCTGAACGGCGCGCTGGCCGAACTCGCCAAAGCCGGTAAGTTCGAGGAGATCACCAAGAACTACCCTGATCTCGTCGGCAAGATGGTTCTACCGAAGTAAGCAAACAGGGGCCCGGAGGAACTCTTCCGGGCCCTTTCCACATCTCAGGCGATGACGGCGAAACCAGGTTTTCCGGAAATCCTCGCGCTCGGCCCCACAGGTTATGGCGATGAATTGCTGTGGGGCGCCTTGATGAGCGTGTCCATCGCCGTGCTCGCCTATTCCATGGGCCTGATGATCGGGATCGCCGGGGCGCTGGGCAAGCTCAACGGAAGTGCTCTGACCCATTCAATTCTCGGCGGCTACACCACGCTGGTGCGTGCCGTGCCGGAATTGATCCTGATCCTTATCCTTTACTATGCCGGCACCGCCACGCTGAACCAGCTGCTGGAACAGGCGGGACTGGAGGCCATCCGCATCAATGGTTTCGTAGCTGCGGTTCTGGTGCTCGGCTTCGTGCAGGGGGCTTATGCGACCGAGGTGCTGCGCGCTGCCATCCAGGCGATCCCGCTGGGCCAGATCGAGGCGGCGAAGTCCTATGGCATGTCGCCCTGGCTGATCTTCCGCCGGATTACCATCCCCTCCATGTTGCCTTTTGCCATTCCCGGCATGGCGAACCTCTGGCTGATCGTGACCAAGGACACCGCCCTGATCGCCATCGTCGGCTATACGGAACTGGCGCTCGCCACCAGGCAGGCCGCGGGCAACACCAAGCTCTACTTCACCTTCTTCCTTGCCGCAGGCCTCATCTATCTCATCATCACGCTCGTCTCGCAGAAGGGTTTTGCGATGCTCGAGCGGCGGGTGAGGGTGGGACAGCGAAAACTGGCATGACATGAACGGCAGCATGCTGAAACTCATCGTCAAGTCGCTGGTGGTTGCAATCCTCGTGCTGATGGCTGCCGGGCTGCTGTACTGGCTGTTCTTCGCCTCGCGCTGGGACTGGATCGCGAAATACTATCCGCTGCTGTTCAAGGGCCTTTGGCTCACGCTGCTGTTGTGGGTTCTTTCTTGCGTTTTCGGCATGATCCTGGCGATCCCCATCGGCCTTGTACAGGTAACAGGGCCACGCTGGCTTGCAGTACTCGCCCGCGGCTTCTGCACCGTCATTCGTGGCACGCCGCTCCTCATCCAGCTCTGGCTGATCTATTTCGGCCTGGGATCGCTCTTCCCGCAGATCGCGCAGGTCTATCCCGAATTCCGGCAGGACTTCCTGTGGCTGATCCGGCTTGATGCCTTCTGGTATGCGCTCCTCGCCTTCACCATCAGTTTCGCGGGCTATGAGGGTGAGATCATGCGCGGCGCTTTCCTCGGCGTGCCGCGGGGCGAGCTGGAGGCCGCGCGTGCCTTCGGCATGTCGCCTTGGAAGGTGTTGACGCGGGTCTGGTTCCCGCGCGCGGTCCGGCTTGTGCTGCCCGCATTGGCAGGGGAGGTCATCCTGCAACTCAAGGCCACCCCGCTTGCCATGACCGTTACCGTGATGGACCTGACGGGCGTGATCAGAAACCGCATCACGCAGGATACATTCATCGTCTATGAACCTCTGATGCTTCTTGCTGTCATTTACATGTGCCTTACATTCGTCGCGGTCTGGCTGTTCGGTCTGCTCGAAAAGTCAGTACCGGTGAAGCGATGATCGAGATCATTCTGAAGGCACACCTGCCGGAGCTGACGGCCATCCGGCGGGACATCCACGCCCATCCCGAAATGCTGTTTCAGGAGGAGCGCACGGCGGGGATTGTTGCGGGCGAACTTGCGCGGCTGGGTTTCCGCGTGACGACAGGGATTGCGAAGACAGGCGTGGTGGGCACCATCAGCAATGGTTCCTCCTCCCGCTGCATCGGCATCCGCGCCGATATGGACGCGCTGCCGATACAGGAGCAGACAAACCTTCCCTATGCCTCGACATACCCCGGCAAGATGCATGCCTGCGGACATGACGGGCACACCACCATGCTGCTGGGGCTTGCCCGCTACCTTGCCAAAACACGAAACTTCGACGGCACCGTGCACCTGATCTTCCAGCCCTCGGAAGAAGACTTGGGCGGCGCCATGAAGATGATCGAGGACGGGCTGTTCGAACGCTTCCCATGTGACCGTCTCTTTGCGCTCCACAACATTCCGGGAGAGCCCGAAGGCCAGATCATGGTGCGGCCGGGGCCTATCACGGCAGCGGTCGATATCCTCACCATTACCGTTCAGGGCGTAGGTGGCCACGGCGCGATTCCGCACAAATCGGTCGACCCTATCGTCGCGGCTTCAAGTCTCGTCATGGCGCTGCAGACCATCGTGTCACGCAATATCGATCCGCATGATCCGGCCGTGCTGACGGTGGGCGCAATCAACGGCGGTTCGATGGCGACTGTGATCCCGGAATCGGTGAAGCTTCTTGTCGGCCTCCGCACCGTCACCCGTCCCGTGCGGGAGATGATGCTGGCCCGCATCCGTGACCTCAGCATCACGCACGTGAAGTCCTTTGGCTGCACGGCCGAAGTTGACATGGGTGACGACAGTTGGAGCTATCCTGCGGGTTTCAACACCGAAGCGGAAGCGGCCCTTGTCCGCGAGGTGGCGCTGGAACTGGGACAGGATCCGGCGAAGGTCGACATGCGCGGACCCTTCATGTTCTCGGAGGATTTCTCCTCCATGCAGGAACTGGTCCCGTCATGTTATTTTGGGCTGGGTGCTGGGCCGGGACCCATGCTTCATGACCCCGGCTACAATTTCAACGATGCACTTCTCGTGAAGGGCCCTGCCTTCTGGGCGAGGCTAGTCGAGAAGGCCCTACCTCAGGCATAGGGCCCTTCGATCCCAAGTTGCCGCATCAGCGTGGCGTAGGCGTTGAACTGCTTGGTCAGTACCGCGCCGTGCCGCTCGATCAGCAGGCGGCGGCGCTCCTCGGTTCCTGCAGTTGCGAGAGCGCCCCAGATCGCCGCCATGGCCTCAGCACCTTTCCGTGCGGCGCCGGCAGCGCCTTCGATCTCCAGTGCGCGGGCGATGGTCTGGCTGGTGCATTTGCCCACGCCGGTCTTGGTCATCGCTCCGCCTACGGAATATCCCTCCGGCAGATCGCCCTTGAGGTTGATGACGGTCCGATAGCGGATGGCGTTGACGATCTGGTCGACCGCCTGCTTCGCGCCTTCGACGCGGGAGACATGCTCGGTATCAGCCGCCGCATGTGGCAGAAGCTCAAGCCGGCCTGGATACTTCTCCGCAAGTGGAAGGTAGGGGGCCATCGGTCCCGTCGCGGCACCGGTCTCGGCATTAACGAAGAGATCGGCATCAATGGCAGCATAGCGGATATTGCCTGACATCATCGCCTCGTCGAGAGCCGCCGCATCCACGCATTCACCACGATCGTAGTTAAGGAGAATTGCGCCGTCATTCATCTCCGCGAGGACCGAGGCATTCACCACATTCGCATTGGCATATTTGCCGGTTGCGGCATTGAGAGGGCCAAGCCCGGTATGGACGGAAATCACGTCAGAACCGCGCGCGGCATCTTCTGGCGCAGCGGCGAAGATGAATCCCTCGGATTCGATCCATTCCTTGTGGCGGGGCCTGGCGTGAATGGCCACCGTCATGCCGAATGCCTGCGCCAGTTTTGCCAGTTCACGGCCGATGTTGCCATAACCGATGATGGCCATGCGCTTGCCCTCGATCTTCTCTGTCGGGAAGTTCTTGAGGTCGCGCCCGGTGTCGAAGCGGCCCGCCGCTGTCAGGCGATGCATCTCATCCACGGGAAGATCCGGCATCACCTTCAGGAGGGCCTTCATCGCCATCTGCGCTGTGGCGCGGCTGTTGAAGGAAGGGGTGTTCATCAGGGGCGCCGTGCCACCCTCGCCATTGCCGCCACCCCAGGAGGCGGACCCCATATTGCCGGTGCCTGCACCGATCCGCACGCCGCCTTCAAGAAAGACGGCTTCCTTCGGAATGAAGCTCGCT
Source organism: Hyphomicrobiales bacterium (assembly GCA_040379425.1). GTDB lineage: Bacteria > Pseudomonadota > Alphaproteobacteria > Rhizobiales > Aestuariivirgaceae > Aestuariivirga. The sequence goes on along the minus strand of JBEILC010000081.1, from coordinate 2,487 downwards.
GCCGCGATGACGGCATCATACTGGCCATTGCCGGTGAGAGTCCGAATCTCGTCAGGCTTGGAGAGGTCAGGCTGGTAGAAGAAGTGGAGTCTGCCTGGTTTGAGCGCTTCGCCGGGAACCAGCGGCCTGTCGTGGAACTGGCCGCCTGCGGCCTCGATATGCGCACGCACGGCTGAGAAATCTGGCCTTCCGTCGAGGCCGAACTTGAGCCCGACGTGGTCGCAGATCAGCACCTTGTAGGCATGCGACGGATCGTCCTTACGCACAGGGCCTGCCGATGCCGACTGTGCCGGGAACACGGTGCCGTGCTTCGCCAGTTCCTCTTCCAGAACGACGATGCGTGCCCTGTGGTAGGCGTAGGTCAGATTGTCCAGCAGAGCCGTGATGTCTTCAGGGGGCCGTATTCCGCCGATCCATGCGCGGTAGTCGCCTGGCGTTCCGGGGAAGGCGTTCACATAGCGCGCGACGTCGAGGCCCTGTTCATGCACACCGTTGGGATGGGTGATGCCTTCATAGGACAGCAACTGCTTGGAACGCGCGATGATGCGCTGGTGGAGTGCTGGATCGGTGATGGCAGACTTCTTCACCTTGATCAGCGTCACCGCCGCGCCGCGGTTTTCGGGATTGGCTACGCCCAGTTCGAACAGGTTGGAGTTGCGCATCCATTCATTGATGACCGCGCGGTTCAGTTCGGAGCGCCGGTTGAGTTCGCGCACGGGACCTATCATCTTCTCTACGCGCAGGAGACCAAAGGTCGTCTCCGCGAAGGCAAGCGTTGAGAAGGTATTGATGACGCCGCCCACCATCCGGTTTTCCTGTGGGTCATAGAGAGGACCGAGTTTCACGCTCCTTTCGCCAGAAAGCGGCAGCTTGGGATCGACGGGTGCAGCGAGCTTCAATTGGCGCGGGATCGCCCAGGATGGTGTCTTCTGGTTTGTCTCGACGAGGTTCAACGCTTCCGGCGTGAAGGAGACAAGGAAGTAGCCGGAAATGCCGCCAATCGCCTTCTGGAACGGCATGAACAGGCAGCACTTGGCCATGACTTGCGCCACCACATCATCCCCCCAGGGCATGGCGCCGAGCATGGAGGTGGCATCGAGCACGGCGTGGTGGTCAGCCGGGTTGCGGTCGATCCAGTCGAGGAGATTGAGGATCTCGGATCTGGAATATGTGGTGGCGCCAGTCGTCTCGTGGCCGACACCGAAGAACACCTTGATGCCCATGCGCTCCAGCATGCCGGAGGAGGGGATCTGGCCTTCGCCCTTGGCGAAGTGGATGCGCGCCTCGTCTCCGCCCTTGGCATAGCGCATCATCTCGATGATCTGCGCCCCCCAGCTCTGCCGGAAGAAACCGGAGGCCTTGGCAGTTTCGGTTTCGGGCGCGGGCGTGTCCACATAGATATGCTGGGCCTGGTCATGCACGGTAAGGAAGTGCAGCGCCGCAACCGTGAAGCCCGAGTGACCGCCGCCGAGACCGACCGCCAACCGGTTCGTTTTTGGAAAACCGAAGTAGCGGTGAATCTCACCCATCATGTCGAGCAGGAACTTGTCGGCCGGATAGCCACGATGCATGGAACGGCCGATCTCGGCCGCGGTGAAGGAGCCCACGTCATTGCCCTTGTCATCGAGTTTCCGATAGTTCTCCTCGAGCCAATGCTCGAAAGCGAAGCGGATCTGCCGGCTGTCGGCCTCATCGGCCGCCATGTCGGTGATCGGGCCGACACCGAAAAAGGGGTTGATGCTCCTGGGTGGAGGCCCGCCAGCCGTCGCCGAAATGGACTCCTGCCGTGCTGCCTCGAACTCTCGCAATGCCTGCTTCACCCCGGCCTCCCGCATTTTCAGGTTAAGGTAGACCAGGGAGGAGCGCCCTGCCGACCAAAAACGTCGTCTGATCCCCGGTTTTGGCCACGCCAGCGAGCATTAAGTGCATAAAAGGCTGGGTTCCCCGGCAGGTGGGAGCCGGCGCCCAAAGTCGAACACCTAAGCAAAGGGAAATGCAGATGGTCATCTATGCTTGCGAAGATGCGTCGCGCGCTGCATCTTGAGGCCGGTTTGGGACTGAGCAAACTGCATTGTGGACAAACTGAGACAATCACCTGTGAGAGACCAGCGCGACGGGCCATTTGCGTTTTTGACGGAGTCCAGCCCGGACGCCATCATTGGCCTCATGATCGAAGGTCTTGTGTCTTCATGGAATGCTGGGCGAGGTCGTGTCCCCGGGCGTGGTGTAGGTTCTGGCTGAGGTGGTCACCGGCGATGTTCCGGTAGGGTCTGGTTGCTAACACCAACCTTGACCGGAGATTCCACCGATGACCACCGACATGATGAACTTGCGCGACCTCGTCGGGAAGACCCCTGACGCGGACTTGCTGCGCGAGATGATCGGCTATGCCGCCGAACGCCTGATGGAACTGGAGGTCGGCGCTGTGACGGGCGCGGCCTACGGCGAGAAGGATCCAGGCCGGCGGGCTCAACGCAATGGGTATCG
>JBEILC010000080.1:0-12331 GCA_040379425.1 Hyphomicrobiales bacterium | reverse complement strand
GGCCGCACGAAGGGGCGGCCGTTTTGCGTTTTTCGTCTTCTCCCGCTTCTTCGGCGGGAGAAGACGGGACCCGCGAAGCGGGGAGATGAGGGGAAGTCAAGAGCCGGAGCCTGCTGTCCCTCACCTCCTCCGGCTTCACCGGGGCCCCTTCCTCTCCCGCATTGCGGGAGAGGACGAAAGTTCGACAAAAGGGGCGGGCTCACACCATCAGGTGCTTGCGCACTTCCAGCTTGCCGAGGTCCTCGGCGGGGCCGGAGTGCACCACCTCGCCGCGATCCATGATGTAGACATGGTCGGCGAGGCTGCGGCAGAAGTCGAGATATTGCTCCACCAGCAGGAAGGCCATGCCGGTTGAGTCCTTCAGGTAGCGGATGGCGTTGCCGATGTCCTTGATGATCGAGGGCTGGATGCCTTCGGTGGGCTCGTCGAGGACCAAGATCTTCGGCCGCGTCATCAGGGCGCGCGCGATGGCGAGCTGCTGCTGGCCGCTGGAGAGATCGCCGCCGCGGCGGCCCAGCATGTCCTTCAGGACAGGAAAGAGCTTCAACACGTCTGTGTCGATCCGGCGCTCGGCGCGCGGCAGAACCGTGAGGCCGGTGCGCAGGTTCTCCTCAACCGTGAGCAGCGGGAAGATTTCGCGACCCTGAGGCACATAGCCCAAGCCGCATTTGACGCGCTGGTGCGGCGGCATGCGTGCGATGGAGCTGCTGTCGATGGCGATGTCACCCCCGCTCACCGGCTGAAGCCCCATGACGGCACGGAGAAGGCTTGACTTGCCCACACCGTTACGGCCCAGCACGCAGGTGATGGAACTGGGCTTCACATCCAGCGTAACGCCCCGCAAGGCCAGGGCCGCGCCATAGTGGAGATCGAGCTTGCTGACATTCAGGCTGATCATGCTCAGCGCCCCAGATAGACTTCGATGACGCGGGGTTCCGCGCTCACCGTATCGAGTGAGCCTTCGGCCGGCACCGAGCCTTCATGCAGGACAGTGACCTTCACGCCGAACTCCCGCACGAAAGACATGTCGTGCTCCACCACCACGGCCTTCTCCTTGGCGATGCGCTTGAGGAGCTGGGCGGTCTGCGCCGTCTCATCATCCGTCATGCCGGCGACCGGTTCGTCCACGAGCAACATCCGCGGCTCCTGCGCCAGCAGCATGCCGATCTCCAGCCGCTGCTTCTGGCCGTGGCTCAGGAAGGCTGCGAGCTTGCTGGCTTTAGAGGTGAGTCCCACGGTTTACAGCACCTCCTCGATGCGGGCCTTCTCGGATGCTGCGAGCGTGTGGAACAGGCTCTCCATCACGCTGCGGTTTCCGGCAAGGGCGAGTTCGATATTGTCCCATACGCTGTGGCTTTCGAACACCGAAGGCCGCTGGAACTTGCGGCCGATGCCGAGCCTTGCGATGTCCGCCTCATCAAGCGTGAGGAGGTTGACGGATGCGCCGAAGATCGCCTCGCCCGAATCGGGCCTGATCTTGCCGGTGATCACATCCATCATGGTCGTCTTGCCGGCACCATTGGGGCCGATGATGGCGCGCATCTCACCCTCGCCCACGATGAGGGAGAGGTTGTTCAGCGCCTTGAAGCCGTCGAAGCTGACGCAGATGCCATCCAGATAAAGAAGCGAATTCTGCTTGCTCATTCGGCAGCCTCTGCGGCAGGTGTGACCACGGGCGGGGCCTTCTTGCGCGCCGGGCGCTTGGCCGCCCACACCGCCAGCGTTCCGACGATGCTCTTGGGCAGGAACAGCGTGACGCAGACGAAGAGGGCACCCAGCACGAGGAGCCCCGGCACCACCATGACCATGACGCATGCGAACCAGAACATGTCGAAGCCGTACCAGTACCAGGGCAGTTCCTTCCAGTTCAGGAACACCATGAAGTCAGGCAGCTCCGGATGGGCATAGACGCCGCGCGTGCCGATCTGGCGCATCAGATACATGCCCATGGCATAGCCGCCCAGCGCGAAGAAGGCGCCGTGGCCCAGCGGGAGGATGCCGCAATAGCCCCAGGCGAGATCGAGTGCGAGCGCAAGGATGGCAAAGCACAGATATCTGCCGAGAAGCGGCACCAGATAGTCCGGGATGTGGAAGGGCGACTCCGGCGGAACCCACAGGTTCAGTACAGGCACCAGCAGGGCGAGCCCGGCGATGATGGCGGCGGCGATGTAAGTGAGCCTCCTCATGCGTCGACGAACCTGCCCTTGAGCGCGAAGAGACCGCGCGGCCGCTTCTGGATGAAGTGGATGATGAAGACCACGACCATGAAGCTGTCGATGATGTAGCTTTGGCCCAGATCCGGCGAGACATTGTCGATCTGCGAGAGGCCGACGCCCGCGATGCCCGCGATGCCGGAGCCCACGGCGAAGGTGAGCGCACCGACCCACGGCGTCCTGATGCCGATGGCGGAAGCCATGCGGCGGTTCTGGGTCACAGCGCGGAGATGCAGGCCGAAGGACGCTTTGTTGAGCAACAGGTAGAGCCCGGCGAAGACCGCGAAGGAGAACAGCACCAGCCACAGGCGGTTGTAGGTGATCGAGATCTGGCCGATCTCGAAAGCGCCGGATGCCCAGGAGGGATTGCCGACCTCCCGGTTGGTGGGCGCGATAATCATGCGGATTGCCTGCTGCAGGATGAGCGACTCGCCCTAGGTGGCGAGCAGCGTTTCCAGCGGCCTGCCATAGAGCGGGCGGATCATGATCCGCTCAATGATGACGCCCATCACGCCGAAGGTGATGGCAAGGCCAATGGCCGCGAGCAGCAGCACGGAGCCCAGCGAGATGCCGAACCAGACGTTCTGCGCGGCACTCCAGTAGGCGAGCGTCCTTTCCACATCTGAGATGGCCCGCTGCGCGTCGAGTGCGGCGGATCCAGTGCCCTCCGCCGTTGCAGCGAGGATCGGGAGAACGTCACGGCTTCCCGTGGCGGCGAGTGTTGCGATGGCGGCGCTCTTCACGTCATCCGGCGCGTCCGAGGCGAGAAGGGCGGAGGCCTTCGCGAGCTCCAGTGCCGCCTTGACATTGGGATCGGTTTCTTTTGTGAGCGCCTCTTCGAGCGCGGGGAGTGCTGCAGCATCGCGCGACTTGAATACGGCCTGCGCGGCTTCGAGGCGCTTGGCGGCATCGGGGCTGGTGAGTGCAGAGCCGCCGGCGGCCGCGCGGATCACGCGGCGCAGTGAATTGTTGATGCGGATCTTGGTGAGATCGGATTTCTTGGCGTCGCCCAGGGCCTCCGCGGTGACCGGATCGATAAGCTTGAGGGTGTCGCCCGCCTCTTCGGCGATGACCACGAGGCCATCCGCCTTATGGACATAGAGATTGCCTTCGGCGAGTGCGCCCAGCGCCCTGGCCGGAACCTCTCCGGGTTCGGCGGCGAGAGCCTTGATCACGTCCTCAAGGCCGTCGAGCTTGACCTTGCCCAGTTGATTCACCGCCTCGCGCACATCGGCCAGGGCGGGCGCTGCCGCGAGGAAGAGGATCAGCAATGCAGTGAACAGGCGCCGCATGGGCGTTCTCCAGGCTTGGAATTCCTCGCCCCCACGCATGTGGGGGAGAGGGCAGGGTGAGGGGGTCTGTCAGCAGGGTGGGCCGGTCGCTTTGTGGATCGTCTGGGGCCAGGATTCGCTTAGGACACACCGTCCTTCCGCGTGGCACCACCCCCTCACCCCAACCCTCTCCCCCACATGCGTGGGGGAGAGGAGGAAGTTCGGGAGTGGCTATTCAGATCACGCGCCGCCGCACTTGCCCGTGGCGGTGTTGAAGTTGCCGCAGGACATGGGGGCCCGCCAATCGGCGATCAGCGGAGCCGATTCCGGCAGGTAGTCCGACCACTCGTCGCCCACGACGAGGCCCGGCGTCGACCACACGACGTCGAACTGGCCGTCTTCCTGCACTTCGCCGATCAGCACCGGCTTGGTGATGTGGTCGTTCGGCATCATGGCCGAGAAGCCGCCCGAGAGGTTGGGCACCAAGACGCCGATCAGCGCATCGATTACGGCATCCGGATCGACGGTGCCTGCCTTCTCGACAGCCTTCACCCACATGTTGAAGCCGATGTAATGGGCTTCCATCGGACCGTTGGTGACACGCTTGTCGTTCTTGGTGAAGGCCTTCCAGGTCTTGATGAACTCGGCGTTCTCCGGCGTGTCGACGGACTGGAAGTAGTTCCAGGCGGCGAGATGGCCGACGAGCGGGCCGGTGTCGATGCCGGCGAGTTCCTCTTCACCCACCGAGAAGGCGACGACGGGGATGTCTTCCGCCGCGATGCCCTGGTTGGCGAGTTCCTTGTAGAAGGGCACGTTGGCGTCGCCGTTGATGGTGGAGACGACGGCGGTCTTCTTGCCGGCGGAGCCGAACTTCTTGACGTCGGACACGATGGTCTGCCAGTCGGAATGGCCGAACGGCGTGTAGTTGATCATGATGTCTTCAGCGGCCACACCCTTGGCCTTGAGATAGGCCTCGAGGATCTTGTTGGTGGTGCGCGGATAGACGTAGTCGGTGCCGGCCAGAACCCAGTGCTCGACCTTCTCGTTTGCCATCGGATAGTCAACGGCAAGAATGGCCTGCTGGTTGGGAGCCGCACCCGTTTAGAACACGTTGCGCTCGGATTCCTCACCCTCGTACTGGACGGGGTAGAACAGGATGTTGTTGAGTTCCTTGAACACCGGCAGCACCGACTTGCGCGACACGCTGGTCCAGCAGCCGAACACCGCGGACACCTTGTTGACGGAGATCAGCTCGCGCGCCTTTTCGGCGAACAGCGGCCAGTCCGATGCGGGGTCGACGACGACAGCCTCGAGCTTCTTGCCGAGGAGGCCGCCCTTCTTGTTCTGCTCCTCGATGATCATCAGCATGACGTCCTTGAGGGTCGTCTCCGAAATCGCCATGGTGCCGTACAGCGAGTGCAGCACGCCGACCTTGATGGTTTCTTCCCGGGCAAACGCCACCTTGGTGCCGGCGAAATAAGCGGCGATCGCCACGCCGGCCGCTGCCTTTGCAAAGCCTCTCCGCGTCAATGACATTGGGATCCCCTCCGTTGTTTTGTCATGTTGAGCGGAAATCGTCTTCACAACGCGCGTGCCAGTTTCCGGGCTCGTAATCGTTTCATTTCCAAGCGGCTGAAAAGACGCCAGGAATCACGATTAAGCAGATGTGCGCCGCAGCATGGTTGATGTTGCGTTTGCACAACTAACTATCAGCTGTGGATACCAAGCAGCATAAAAACAAGGCCCAGATCAAATATCGGGCAGGTTTACTGAACGGTGCCCCGCGCATCAACCCGCACGGCACCCAGCACCTCATCACTGCGGACGAAGACCACCTTGTCGAACAAATTCACGACCGGGCAGACGTGGTTGGGCGTGATGCGGAGGAGGTCGCCCACCTTCGGCTTGTCGTTCACCCGGGAGATGTCGAGGAAGCCGTGCTCTTCCGACATGCTGTAGATGGCAGCGCCCGAGAGGGACCGCACCTCGCCATAGCCTTCGAGGCCCAGGAGGTCGCTGGTGAGCGACTTGGAGCCGGCATCGAGCATGGCGCGCTCCGCCGTCGGCACGCTGACCACCGTGGACAGAATGCTCAAGGCGCAGTCATCCGGCGTCACGGCGCCGGCCGCCACCTGCATGCGGTCCGAATAGATGTAGGTTCCCGCCCGGTATTCGCTGACATGGGCGAGGCCTTCGTCCTTCCACATGTCGGGTGAGCCACCGGTGGAGATAGTGCCGGCCGGCAGGCCCGAGGCGGCAAGGCCCGCCTGGGATTGCGCCAGGAAGGCCGCCATTTGGCTCCGTGCGCCATTCTTGGGCAGGGTCATGAGGCCGCCGAAGGCGAGGCCGGGTGTCCGGTCGATGGCTTGGGCGAGGGTGACTGCGGCGGAGGGGCTCTGGACGCCGTTGCGGCCGGCACCCGTGTCGCACTCGACCAGCACCTCGAGCGGGCGGCCTGCTGCTGCCGCCGCATGGCTAAGGCCTTCGAGCACGGCTTCATTGTCCGCCACCACCTTGATGGCGGTGCGCCGCATGAGGTGGCCCAAGCGCTCCAGCTTATGGCGGCCCACCACATTGTAGGTCAGCAGCATGTCGGTGATGCCGGCGTCGGCCATCACCTCCGCCTCGCCCAGCTTCTGGACGGTGATGCCCGAAGCGCCGAGTTCGATCTGTGCTTTTGCAAGCGGCACCAGCTTGTGGGTCTTGATGTGGGGCCGGTTGGCTATCCCCAGCGCATCGCAGCGCTGCTGCCAGCGGACGAGGTTACGCTCCACGATGCCGATGTCGATCACCGGCACAGGGGTTTCGATGTCTTCGAGGCGGCGGCCCGCGTCCTCGAACTGGAAGTGACGGAGAATGTCCATGGCTCAAATTCTAAAGCATGATACGCTTCATTGCATCCATTGAGAACCATTCGTTTCTCTCCCCCACCTATGTGGGGGAAAGGGCAGGGTGAGAGGGGAAACGGCGTTGCCGCTGGCAATTGCCTTGGCTAGTCTCCCGCATCGACTTTGGGGGGAGGACTTACATGTATCTGGAGAAGCTGAGGCTTGATGGCCGCGTGGCGGTGGTGACGGGCGGCGGGCAGGGCATAGGTGCCGCCTGCGCCAGGGCACTGGGCGAAGCAGGTGCCACGGTGATCGTGGCGGAACTGATGCCCGAGCGCATCGAGGCGGTGCTGAAGGAGCTCAAGAGCTTCGGTATCATCGCCTATGGCAAGCAGTTGGACGTGACCTCCTCCGAGGCGGTGGACCGTGTCGCAGCCGAGATCGCGGCGGCGCATGGGCCGGTGTCGATCCTCGTCAACAACGCCGGCATCGCCAAATCGGATGTGAAGGCCGAGGATACATCGGATGAGCATTGGCGTATTCACATGGCGATCAACCTCGATGCCGTGTTCTGGTGCTGCCGCGCCTTCGGCAAGCAGATGCTGCAGGCTGGCAAGGGATCCATCGTCAACATCGGGTCGATGTCGGGCTTCATCGTCAACAAGCCGCAGCCGCAGTCCTTCTACAATGCGTCCAAGGCCGCCGTGCACCACCTGACGCGCTCGCTCGCCGCCGAATGGGCCACGCGCGGCGTCAGGGTCAATGCGGTGGCGCCGACCTATATCGAAACGCCGCTCACCGCCTTCGGCATGAAGGAACACCCGGAGATGCTGAAGACCTGGCTGGAGATGACGCCGATGGGGCGTGTGGGCCAGCCGGACGAGATCGCCTCCGTCGTGCAGTTCCTCGCGTCCGACGCGGCGAGCCTGATGACGGGCTCCATCGTGCTGGCGGATGGCGGCTACGTCTGCTGGTAGGATGTCAGTGACCGGCGACGCCGCCTGAGGGCCGCCGGTCATCATGGCCGCCATAGATCAAGCCAGGAACGGGCTTGCGCTTTGCCATCGCGTCATTGCCCGAATCAGCAGCGCTGGCGACTGAGGGCTCTTCGAGGCCGATCAGTATGGCCTCCGCAGCGCCCCATTCGGACTGCACCACCACCTTGTGCCTCATGGCCTCGAGCATGGCCCGGGTATCCGGCGACAGGGCGATGGGCTCCGCCGTGATCTGGTCCGGCAGCCACTGGTGATGAATGCGCGGCGCGTTCACCGCCTCCTGGATGGTCATGCCATGCTCGATGACGTTGAGCAGCACCTGAACCATGATGGTGATGATCCGCGAGCCGCCGGGAGAACCCAGCACGAGAAACGGCTTGCCGCCGCGGATGACGATGGTGGGGCTCATGGAACTCAAAGGACGCTTGCTGGGGGCGATGGCATTGGCCGCGCCCTGCACCAGGCCGACGAGATTCGGCGTGCCCGGCTTGATGGTGAAGTCATCCAACTCGTCATTGAGAAAGAAGCCGGTGTCCCCGGCAATCACCTTGGCGCCGAACAGCGCATTGACCGTGTAGGTTATGGCGATGGCATTGCCCTTCGCATCGACGATGGAGAAATGCGTGGTCTGCGTTCCGCCATGGGGCGGCTTTCCCGGCTGCACGTCCTCGGAGCGCGCGGCCTTGCCCATGTCGATGGTGGCGCGGAGCTTTGTTGCGTAATCCTCCAACAGGAGCTCACTCAGCGGATTGGCGATGAAGGCCGGGTCACCCAGGCGGAAGTTCCGGTCGACTAAGGCATGGTGCATCGCCTCCGTCATCACATGCACAGACTTGGCCGACTGCCAGCCGAAGTCCTTCATCGGATAGCCTTCGAGAATGTTCATGATCTGGCAGATGGTGGTTCCGCCGGAACTGGGCGGCGGGGCGGACACGATGAGATACTCGCGATAGCTGCAGCGAAGCGGCGTGTCCTCCGTCACCGAATAGCTGGCGAAGTCCTGTGCTGAGAGGATGCCGCCATTGGCGGTGCTGGCCTCCACGATCTTCGCGGCAATCGCACCCTTGTAGAAGGCGTCTGGCCCAGAAGCGGAAATGGCGGAGAGGCTTGCCGCAAGATCTTTCTGGATGAGCCTGTCGCCTGCCGCGAGCGGCTTGCCGTCTCTCAGGAACAAGGTCGTGGCATTGGGCTCCGCCGCGAGGTCAGCACTTCCGCGCGCGAGAATGTCGGCATCGCCCTGGTCCAGCACGAAGCCCTCTGCCGCCAGCCGGATGGCCGGGGCCATGACGGTTGCGCGCGGCAGCGTTCCATAGCGTGCCAGCAATGTATCGAGGCCCAGCACCGTGCCGGGCACGGCCACTGCCTTGTAGCCTTTGAGGCTGGCGCCCTCGATCACCTCGCCCTTGGCGTCGAGATACATGGTTGCGGTGGCGGCAAGCGGAGCGCGCTCACGGAAGTTGAGGAAGATGTCCCGCCCATCTGCCAGGTGCAGCGTCGCAAAGCCGCCGCCCCCGATATTGCCGCAGCAGGGATTGACGACGGCCAGCGCATAGCCGACGGCCGCCGCCGCATCGATCGCATTGCCGCCGTTGCGCAGGATCTCCGCTCCCATCTCCGAGGCGAGGCGCTGCGAGGTGACGACCATTCCGTTTTCCGCGGTGACGGGCGGGCGGCTTTCGGCCTCCGTGTCGGGCGCAGGGGAAAGGCACATGAGGGCCAGAAGCCCGATCACCACCTTCACTGTCTTTGTCATTGCAGCGCTCCTTCTGAGGGTGTCGCGCTCACCGCTATGGAAACCGGCGCTTCAGCTCGTCGATCTGGTCCTGATTGAGGTAGCGCGTGGGCCGGCCATGTAGGAGCAGGTAAAGCCGCGCGGTTTCCTCCAGCTCCTCCATGGCATCTACTGCCGCGGACAGGCTGGTGCCCGCGACGACGGGGCCATGGTTGGCGAGCAGAACGGCGTTGTGGTTGGCCGCGGCTTTCCCCACCGCCTCGCCCAGCGCCTTGTCGCCCGGCGCGTAATAGGGGATGAGCGGCAGCTTGCCGACGCGCATGACATAGTAAGCGGTGATCGGCGGCAGCACATCCTTATGGTTGATGCCGTCGAGGCAGGAGACGGCGACCGAGTGCGTGGAGTGGAGATGCACCACGGCACCTGCCTTCTCCCGCTCGCGGTACATGGCAAGGTGCAGGAAGCTTTCCTTGGTGGGATCGTCGCCATCAACAAGGCGGCCGTGTTCGTCAAGCTTCGAGAGCCGATGCGGCTCGAGGCGGCCCAGCGAGGAGCCCGTTGGCGTCATCAGCCAGCCATCGGCGATGCGCATCGAGATGTTGCCGGAACTCCCGAAGGTGAGGCGGCGCTCGAACATGGAGCGGCCCATCTCGCAGATGAATTCGCGCGCCTTCGATTCGATCATGGTAGCGCCTCCAGCGCCTCGGCGAAGAAGTCGGGACCGCCGAAGTTACCGGATTTCAGGGCCAGCGCATACCGCGGGCGTCCGTAGGCGAGGCAGGCTGGAACGCCGGGTGATATCTGTGGTCCGATCTCAAGGGCTTCCACCTTCAGTGCGGAGACGACAGCGCCCGAGGTTTCGCCACCGGCGATCACAAAGCGGCGCACGCCACTTTCGGCAACCCCGGTGGCGAGTGCGGCGATGGCATGCTCGATCATCTCGCCCGCCTTCTCGCGCCCGAAGCGGGACTGTATTGCAGCGACCGTCTCCGGCGGGGCCGAGGCATAGATGAGGGCGGGGCCGGATTTCAGCTTCTGCCTCGCCCAGTCGAGAAGGGTGGCGATGGTGTTCTCCGGCTTCTCTGCCAGTGCCTCGGGGTCGATGGCCATGGCCGGATGCTTCGCGGCAAAGCGCTCGACCTGTGCCAGCGTTGCCGCCGAGCAGGAGCCGGAGAGCACGATGCCGGGGCCACCCACTTTCGCAAGCGGCTGGGCGCCTTCGCGCTTGGGGATGAGCCGCGCCATGCGGTAGCTGGCGGGGAGGCCGATGGCGACACCCGATCCGCCGGTCACCAGCGGCAGGGTCCATGATGCCGCGCCGATGTTCTCGAGGTCCTTGTCTTCCACCGCATCGACGATGGCGTGGCGCAGGCCGTCAGCCTGAAGCTTCGCATAGGCCTCCGCGATGGCGGGTGCGCCCTGCTTCACCGTCTTGTAGGGGATGAGGCCCACCTTGTGCGGTGTCTGACGCCCAAGCACCCGCACGAGGTTTGCATCCCGCATCGGGGTGAGCGGATGGTTGCGCATGGAGCTGTCAGAGAGGAGATCGCCGCCGACAAAGAGATGGCCCAGATAGATGGTGCGGCCATTCTCCGGGAAGGCGGGGCAGACGATGGTGAAGTTGGACTTCAACTCATTGAGCAGCGCATCCGCAATAGGTCCAATGTTGCCTTCATCCGTGGAGTCAAAAGTCGAGCAGTATTTGAAGAAGATCTGCTTGGCACCATGTGCCTTGAGCCAGCGGCAGGCTTCCAGCGATTGCGCGATGGCCTCCGCTGCCGGAATGGTGCGCGACTTCAACGCCACCACCACGGCATCGGCTTCAGGTGCTTCGCCCTTCGGGACGCCGATGGTCTGCACCGTGTGCATGCCGCGCCGCGTCAGCGTATTGGCGAGGTCAGTGGCACCGGTGAAGTCGTCGGCGATGCAGCCAAGGATCATGGCGCTCAGTCCGTCCTGATGCGGATGACGCCATAGGGTCCGAGTTCAACGGTCGACAGCTTCTTCACGCGCTCGCCCAACCGCTCCAAATAGTCGGGCTTGTTGGCGAGTGCGGTGAAGTTTGCATCCGACAGGTGATGGAGTTCGGCGGCACCGGTGAGGCCCGTCACCTTTACCTTCTGTGCCTCGGGCGTGAGGTTGGCGAGCCAGAGTTCCTTGCCGTCGCGTGACTGATGCGCGAGGGAGGCGATGGTGGAGGGCACAGTCGATGCCGTGTCGAGGCGCTTGTAGCCGCTGGCGGCGCCGAGGCCTGCGAGCACGTGATAGGTGGGATAGACCTCGGCCTTCGCGCCATCGAACCAGGGCTGGGCATAATACGCCTTGCGGTAGATGGCACCCTGAGGGCCCGTGACAGCACCCAGCGACACAGCATCGAGCCCGCCCTTGGCGAAGGCCGCAAGCAGGCCGACGTTCCATGCGGCGGCGAAGAGGCCGCGCTGGCGCGGGTCCATGTCGGAGAGGCAGACGCGGGTATTGCCCGGATTGGGCGCCACGCCCGCGCCATAGGGATTGTCACGGCTGGGGATGGAGGAGGGGCCGATGAGATAGGGCGTCGTCTTGCCAATCATGTTGCGCGTCGAGGCGATGATCGAGGGAATGGCCTCGAGAGTCTCCATCACCGAGATGTCATCGGCTGCGTGGACGATGGGGCACACCGTGTGGGTGACGAAGTCAAACAGGCCTTTCGGCACCGGCTTGCGGTTCAGCTCAGTGAAGAAGGAGAGCATGCCGCCGCCCAATGCGATGCCCGGAAATTCCTTGCGTGCCACTGCCGCCATCTCCTCATAGGTGGGGCCCCAGGGGCGTGGCGTGTTGGGCTGGAAGGATTTGAGATCATGCATCTGCGTGATGACGATGGCGTCGGGCGCATAGTCCGCCGCACGCAGTTGCTTTGCGATGGCTGCCACTTCTTCCGTGGCGGGCGCCTTGGCGGGCAGCACGATTTCGAGGAAGGAGAGCGCGCCCGTGCGTTCGCGCAATTCGCGGAAGGCGGCGGCAGCCTCGCGCTGGCCCTTTTGGCGTCCGTCGATCTGGCAGACGAGGTGGTTGGGGTCCATGTTGGCGACGAGATCGGCCTTGGCCAGCGCATGCTGGGCTTCCGCCATGGGAACGCCAACGCCAATGGCCGGTATGGAGCCCTTGGCGCCGCCCACTGCAACGCTGATGCCTGAACCCGTTTTCGCCGTGCTACGGCCCTTGGGCTTTCCTTCGATGGTGAGGGTGATCGACTGGGAGAAGGGCTCGCCCTTCTTCAGCGTATACGGCCAGGGATCAAGCAGCGAGCACACAT
>JBEILC010000079.1:0-12366 GCA_040379425.1 Hyphomicrobiales bacterium | reverse complement strand
GAGTTCCCGCCGCTGTTCCGCGGTGCCGCGGATCAGGATGAGGTTGCCGATCCGCGCCGCGCGCACCGCGCCGCCGCGCGCGATGAAGCTGTCGAGCAACTCCATCAGCGCCTGGCCTCCGATATGGCGCAGCGGAATGGCTGGAAGCGAGAGCACATCCGGAACGATGAATGCACGCAAGTCGGTGAGGACGATCATCGCCATGAGAAAGAAGAGCAGGGCAGAGAAGCCCGCGCTCCACCCCGGTATGATCGTCAGAAGCGCGCCGAACAGCGCGAGGGTTACCCCCGCCAGCACCCCGCAAGTAACAAGGCGCGGCTAGGGCGATTCGCCAAAAGGTTGAGCGCTCTCCATGTCATCGAGATTGGACGGGAACATCCAAAAGGCAACGCTGGCCCCTAAACCGGGCGCTCAGCGGGTGATTTGCTGTTCGACATTCCAGCCCAGCGCCGCCAGGGCCTGAGGCCGCTGCACCCAGCACTTTGCTTGCCTTGAAGACTGGCGGATTCTCGATGTCCGCCGCCCCGGCCGGGAGCGCCCCGCAAGTAGCGAAGAGGAACAGGCCTGCAAGCTGGAGCAGTCTTTTCATCGTGGTCCTCGTTCAATCGCAACAGGACTGAAGGTTTGAACGGCTTCGCAGCGCTGGGCAACCAATCGGGGGGCGTTTGACGTGTCCCTTTTTGTGCGAGCTGAAGGCTGGCAGGGCAGGCCACGAACGGCGGTTGGGCCTTAAACAGGCCGGGCCTCAGCGCGCTGCGGCCGCCAGCATCACCGCCGTTGCGTCATCGGCTGGCTTGAAGCGCGGAAACCGGATGCAATCTGGGTCGGAAGCTTCGACGGCGCGCAACTGTGCGAGCACTGCATCGACCGAGGTGGCACTGGAGTTGAGCAGGCTCTCATCGTCATGGAGCTGATAGCCGTCCACCGCGCGGTAATAGCCATCGGTGCAGAGCAGGATTTCAGCGGGCGAACCCAGCAGGATGAACTCCGGCATCGCCAGCGCATCGCGGCTGCATTCGAGGATGGAGTAGCCGCCGGGACGGTTGCGCCGCGCGCGCCCTGCCTTCAGTTGCGGCGCGAATTCGGCCAGCAGGGCCTTGATGTCGAGCACGCCCTCATCGCGGCGCTTCCTTGCCTCGCGCGTCAGCCAGTGGTCGAAATCATTGTTGGGCGACTGCGCGAAGATCTGGGCCCCGCCGTCACCGCCGCGCGTCAGCAGGCAGGAATCGCCAAGCCGCAGCGCATGCCACTCCGCCCCATAACGCTTCACGAGGATGAGGCAGGCGGCAGGCGGATCATAATCACGTGGCAAGTCGAGCCCTGCTGAAACACTTGCCCAATCAGCCATGAGGCCCGCGACCAGTTCCTCGAGGAGCCGGTCGAGCGGCATATCACCCGCTGCGAGATCGAGCAGATATTCATGGGCGCGGGCCACCAGCCACTGCGCATCGCTCCCCGCACCAAGATAGTTCTGTGTGTTGATGCCCGTCACGCCATCGAAGATCCAGGCGGCGGCGACATCCTCCGGCTCTCCCAGAAAGCCCCAGCCATCTTCATTGACCTTGCCGCTGCCCTGGCTGACGGCGCCCAGAAGCCTCACAGCTTCACCACCTCGCCGGTCCAGACACTGTGGTCGGCCGCCAGCACGATGCGGAGCGAGTTGATGGCATCCCTCACGTGATCGTCCATGTCGCGGTCATTCAGTATCGCATCGCGGAACAGGATCTGCTCGCGATTGCAAAGCTCCTGGTGGCCCGGTTCGTCATCCATGCGGATGATCTCGTCAGGTGTAACGAAGCGGCCTTCCGGATTCAGCGTGCCATGGTGAATGCGCAGTGCCGAAGTGCGCGTATGACTGTCGACGCCGGCGGACTCGGTCTTCGATTCATCCATGGCGATCGAGACAGCGCCCTTGGGCCCGATCATGTCCTTCACGAAAAATGCCGTCTCGCTCATCATCGGGCCCCAGCCGGCCTCGTACCAGCCCACCGAGCCGTCATCAAAGGCCACATGCAGATGGCCATAATTGTACATGTGCGCATCGATCTCGGAGGTGAGCCTCGCCCCCACCGCATGCACGCTCACGGGCTTCGCACCCGTCACCTGGCACATGACATCGGCATAGTGCACGCCGCAGTCGACGATGGGGCTGATGGCATTCATCAGATGCTTGTGCACCTGCCACTGCGCGCCGGACGACTGCTGGTTCAGGTTCATGCGCATGACGAGCTGCTTGCCGAGCGTCTTGCCCACCTCGACGAACTTCACCCAGGAGGGATGCACCCTGAGGATATAGCCGATGACGAGCTTCAAACCTTTCTTCTTTGCCAGTGCAGCGATGTCCTCGGCTTCTGCCACCGTGTCCGCCAGCGGCTTCTCGATGAAGACATGGGCGCCAGCATTGAACGCCATGCGGGCAAAGGCGGCGTGAGTATCGGGCCAGGTGTTGATCGACACGGCGTCGGGCGTCGTGGCGGCGAGTGCCTCGGCATAGTCGTTGAATTGAGGGATGCTGGGGAACTCCGCCTTGAGGTCGTCGCGCTCGCTGATATTGCGGCTGCAGAGACCTGCGATCTCGAAGCCCTCGATCGACTGATAGGCCCGCGCATGGCTGAGGCCCATGTTGCCGAGACCTACAACGAGCACCCTGATGTTCCTCATCTGCCGCCGATCCATGTTTGTTTCACGCCCAAGTCATCGCCGAGATGCACGAGGCTTGCAAGATAGCCCGGTGCGATGCGGCCCAGCTCATGCTCAAGGCGCAGGAAGGAGGCCGGGTTCAGGGAGGCCATGCGCAGCGCCTTTCCCGGCTCGATGCCCAGCCTCTCCACGCAGTAACGCAGGGCGGCGTCCATGGTGAGGTCCGATCCGGCGAGTGTGCCATCGGAGAGTTCGAGGCGTCCGCCATTGCGCCTTACCGTACGGCCCTGAAGCTCGAAGGAGGAAGGGCCGCCCGCCGCCGTCGGCATGGCATCGGTGATCAGCATCATGCGGGATGGGTCTTTCGCGGCGAAGGCCACGCGCAGCGCTGCATCATGCACGTGGTGCCCGTCGGCGATGATTCCCACATAGCTGTCCTGATCGGCGAGTGCCGCGCCCACCATGCCGGGTTCGCGCCCGTTCATCTGGCTCATGGCATTGTAGAGATGGGTGAAGGCGCGGGCACCTGCTGCGAGGGCCGCCTCCGCTTCCGCATGGCTTGCGTCGGAATGGCCGAGGCTCACGAGAACACCGCGCTGCGCCAGTGCACGCACGTGATCCGGCGCGACGCGGTTCGGGGCCAGTGTCAGCATCACGGGCAGGCGCGAGGCCAGATGCGCCAATTCCTCCACATCTTCGGGCTTCATCTCGCGGATGAAGCGTGCCGCATGTGCGCCCTTGCGCGCCACGTCAAGGAAGGGGCCTTCGATGTGAATGCCGAGAACGCCCGGCATCTTCAGCGCAATGGCTTTTGCCACGCTCTCCGCGGCCTCGGCGATGATGCGCGGGGCATCGGTGATTACCGTGGGAAGGAGCCCCACCGTTCCGAAGCGGCGGTGGGATTCTGCGACGATGCGCACGGTTTCAGTCGCCGGACCGTCATTCAGCAATGCGCCGCCGCCGCCATTCACCTGCACGTCGATGAAGCCGGGCGCAAGGAGCCCGCCGCCAAGGTCGCGGATCTCTATCCCTGAGACATCGCCTTGCGGCATCACAGCCTCGATGCGCTCGCCGCCGATCACCACGGCATGATGATCGAGAAATGAGTCCCCGGTGAAGATGCGGCAGCCGGTCAGTGCGAAGGCCATCACAGCGTCTCCGTCACTTTCTTCAGAAGGCGAGGCCGGTCCGGGTCGCGGCCCAGCATTGCGGCAAGCCGCTCGATCTCAAGATAGGCGGTCTGCACGATCGCCAGCGGGTCGAGCAGCGGGTGCCCGCTGTCCGCCATGGGCAATCCATCGCCCACCACACGCAGATCGGCCCCTGCACGGCGCATCTTTTCGATGGCCTCGCGCGTCGTCGGGCGGGCCGCGTCATCTGGCGCATAGACCAGCACCGGAAAGCCGCTTTCCATGATCTCCCACGGCCCATGCATGACCTCCGCCACCGAATAGGCCTCCGCATGGATCGCACAGGTCTCCTTGAGCTTCAGCGCCGTTTCCTGGGCAATGGGCAAGGATGGGCCACGGCCCAGCACATAGAGTGACTCCGCATCCCTGGCGAAGTCCGTAAAACCGTTCCATGACAGGGAGGCCGCCCGGCCCAGCGTCTCCGGCAGGCGGTCGAGGCCGGTGAGCAGGGCTTTGTCCCCCGACCAATGCGCCACGATGGCAGCCCCCGCCGCACAGGAGGCGATGAGGGTTTTCGTCGCAGCCACACTCCGCTCCTCGCCTGCATGAAGCGCAAGGCAGATGTCGGCGTTGCGCGCGGCAGGTGAGTTTTCATTGTTCACGATGGCAACGGAAATCGCGCCTGAAGCTTTCGCCTCGTCCTGCAGCGCCAGGATGTCGGGGCTCTGACCCGACTGCGAGATGGTGATGCAGAGCGCGGACGCTGCCTTGAGCTGCGCGCCATAGACGGAGACGACGGAAGCACCAACGGAGGCGCAGGGAACGCCTAGCACGATCTCACAGAGATACTTGAAATAGCCTGCTGCATGATCGGAGCTCCCGCGCGCCGAAGTGAGCACCACGGGCGGGCCTTGCCGTCTCAGCCGCTGGCCAAGCTCCGCCAGTGCGACGGCGTTGCGCGCCAGAAAGCGCGCGACGGCTTGCGGCGCTTCGCGGGCTTCTGCCGCCATCAGGCTCATGACCAGCGCTCCTTCAGGCCTTGTGCTCGCCTGGCCATCATGATCGCGCCATCGACCGCGCCGGCTTGCGGGTCCGCCAGGGCGCGCCGCACATCGGCGTCCAGATAGGGCGGATAGACTGAAGAAAGACCGCCGAGCAGGACAATGGACCTCGCACCCCGCGCCAGCAACGCACGGCCGAGGTTGGAGATGGCGGCTGCCCCCTCGATCACGATCATCATGCCCTGCACGTCGCCCGTGGCCGCCGCCGCGAAGACGGCGGGTGCGAATTGTGCATAATCCTTGGGCCGCGCCTGTTCCGACCAGCGCGAGAGGTCAAGCCGCGTGGCGCCGGTACCGCCAAGGATTTCGGCGATGAGCGGTGTTGGCTGCAGCAACCCGTCAAGCGCCAGTGCCGCACGCCGCACCGCGTGGTGGCCCACCCATGCGCCGGAGCCATGGTCGCCCAATTGGAAACCCCAGCCGCCCACCATGTATCGTTCGCCGCCCATCAGCGCGAAGCCGATCGAGCCCGTGCCGGCGATGACGATGCCGCCGTCAGCGCCGCCGAAAGCCCCCATGCAGGCGGCATAGGCATCATTGTCGACGCTGACGCTGGCGAAGGGCAGCCGCGCATCCTCCACCTTCTCCTTACCCACCGAGGTGACGATGCCGGCGAGGCCGAGGCCGGCGTGGAGCTGACTGGTCTTTACCCCTGCGCATGTCGCTGCTTCACCGGCGGTCGCGATGATGGTGTCCAGCGCGCCACGGAAATCCTGGTAGATGTTGGAGGGTCCGCCCAGGGCCTCGCCCAGCACCGTGCCGTCACCGCGCCGGATGCGCGCCCGGCAGCGGCTTCCGCCGCCATCGATTCCCAGAAACAGAAGCTCCTCGCCCGCCATGGAACGGAGCATAGCAAACTGCCGCGGCATAGGTAACGATTTGGACTCACATGCGCCGCTGGATCGGCTATCCTCGCCGTCATGACAGCCGAGCGGAAGACAGAAGCCTCCGGCGCCTATGTGGGGATCGACACCTGGCCGGACAGCCGCATCCTCGATGCGCTGGCTGAAGGCCAGGAGCGGGCGATTGCCGCGGTCAGGCGCGCAACACCGGATATTGCGCGCGCCGCCGCCGTGCTGTCGGAGCGCCTCTCCCAAGGCGGACGGCTTATCTATGCGGGGGCGGGCACCTCGATCCGCATCGCGGTACAGGACGGCTCCGAGCTTCCCGCCACATTCGGCATGGCGGAGGACCGCATCCTCTATCTCATCGCCGGCGGCAGGGACGCCATGTTCGACACGCTGGCTGATGCCGAGGACGATGTCGCGGACGGCGCGGCCCAGGCCGAGGCCTGCGGGCTTGCTGACGTGCTGATCGCCGTCGCCGCTTCGGGTTCCACCCCTTTCACCATCGCCGCAGCACGCCGTGCGCGGGAGAAGGGGGCCCATGTGATCGCGGTCGTCAACAACCCCGGGTCCCGCCTTGCCGCCGCCGCCGACCTCGAAATCCTGCTGGAGTCAGGGCCGGAGGTTGTCGCCGGGTCCACCCGCATGGGTGCCGGCACGGCGCAGAAGGCGGCGCTCAACCTGCTCTCGACCCTCACCCACATCCGCCTCGGCGCGGTGCATGACGGGTTCATGGTGAATGTGGAAACCGGCAACGCCAAGCTGAGGAAGCGCGCGGAGGGCATCGTCGCGGCCATCGCCCGTGTGGACGATGCCCGCGCCGCGGCGGCGCTGGCCGCCTCGGGTGGCAAGGTGAAACCCGCCGTGCTGCTCTGTGCAGGAGCTAAAGACAATGCTGCGGCGCAAAAACTCCTGGCTGACGTGAGCGGAAATTTGCGTTTGGCATTAACGCGTCTAGCTGGGCCATGATAGGTTCATAGAAAACACCAACGGGAGGAGAAAAACCCATCCTCAAGTCAGGACTGAAGACCATGCTGTTTGCCGCCGTGGCGAGTGTTGCGCTTTCGGGCGCGGCGTCGGCGGGCAAGATCACCATCGAGAGCTGGCGCAATGACGACGTCACGATCTGGAAGGAGAAGATCATTCCCGCCTTCTAGGCCAAGCACCCGGACATCACGGTGGAGTTTAGCCCGACGGCGCCCAGGGAATACAACGCCGCGCTGAACGCCCGCCTCGAGGGCGGCACCGCCGGTGACATGATCACCCGCCGCCCCTTCGATGCCTCGCTGGAGCTCTTCAACAAGGGCTATCTGGCGCCGCTGAATGATCTCGCCTCCATGGCGAACTTCCCGGACGTGGCCAAGAGCGCCTGGACGACGGACGACGGCAAGACGACCTTCTGCGTGCCCATGGCCTCGGTCATCCACGGCTTCATCTACAACAGGGACATCTTCACGGAGCTGGGCCTCTCGGAGCCCAATGACCTGCCCTGACCTGACCGGCAATTTGTGTACCAGGTCGAATGAGAGACTATTGCATGTTTTCGGCTCCGTCGCGTGCGGGTGGCGGGACGCTGGTTACGGGCGGTATCCCAGGGCCGAGTGCGGCCGGCCTCCTCCTCATCCTCAAACACGATGGGTCGGTAAGGCCTGGCAGAACATATGGTTCCAGCTTCAGGCATTTTTTCGCTGCCAGGGAGAATCGGGTGCCTCATTCTGCACAAAGGCTGCAAGTGCCGGGTGTGGAGAGGCATTCCATCGCGTGCGGGAACCGTATAAACAGAGACCTATTCGGATCAGAATTTGACGTCACATAAAGCAAGGGGAATCATGAAGATCACGGTGATCGGCGCTGGTTATGTGGGTCTCGTCTCGGCAGCCTGCTTCTCCGACTTCGGCTATGAGGTGACCTGCGTTGACCGCGACTCACGCAAGGTGAAAGCCCTTGAGAACGGCAAGATCCCGATCTATGAGCAGGGGCTGGAGCCGGTTGTGGCCAGCAACCTCCAGGCCGGGCGCCTGATCTTCACCGAAAACCTGACGCAGGCGGTCGCCCAGGCCGATGTGGTGCTGATCGCGGTCGGCACGCCCACGCGTGAGGGCGAGGACGCCGCTGACCTCTCCTATGTCTATGCCGCGGGCGAGGACATCGCGCGGGCCATGCAGGGCTATACGGTCATCGTCACGAAGTCGACCGTGCCTGTCGGAACGGCCGCGAAGCTGCGCGAGATCATCGCGAAGACCCGGCCTGATGGCGACTTCGATGTCGCATCGAATCCTGAATTCATGCGCGAAGGCTCGGCGGTCGAGGACTTTCAGCGTCCGGACCGGGTGGTGATCGGGGTCAACTCCGAGCGCGCCGAGCGTGTGCTGCGCCAACTCTATCGGCCGCTGACCGCGAAGAACGTGCCGCTGGTGGTCGCGTCATGCGAGGCGGCGGAGGTCATCAAATATGCCGCCAACACCTTCCTTGCCACGCGCATCGCCTTCGTCAACCAGCTGGCCGACCTGTGCGAGAAAGTGGGGGCTGACATCCAGGACGTGGCGCGCGGCATGGGCCTCGACAAGCGCATCGGGCTCCAGTTCCTGAGCCCCGGCCCAGGCTTTGGTGGATCCTGCTTCCCGAAGGACACGCGCGCTCTCGCCCACACGGCGCGCCAGCATGGCAGCCCCTTCACCATCGTGGAAAACGTGATCGGGTCGAACGAGGTGCGTAAGAAAGCCCTGGCCGAGCGCGTCCAGAAGGCCGTGGGTGGCGAGCTCGCCGGAAAGAAGATCGCACTCCTGGGCATCGCCTTCAAGGCGGAGACCGACGACATCCGTGACGCTGCGGCGCTGACCGTCATTCCAGACCTGCAGAGGCGCGGCGCGATGATCGCTGCCTTCGATCCCGTGGCGATGGACAATGGACGCCAGGCCTTCCAGTCGGTGCAGTGGTGTGCTGATGCCTATTCGGCTGCGATCGGCGCGGATGCCGTGGTGATACTCACTGAATGGAACGTGTTCCGCGGCCTTGACCTGAAGCGCCTGGCGCGCGGCATGCGCCAGCCAGTGATGGTGGACTTCCGCAATCTCTTCACCATGAGCGACGTCAAGGGTTCGGGCCTCACCTACCACTCGATCGGCCGCGCCAGCGCCAAACCGCTTGAAGCGGTGGAGGCTGAGGTCATTCCCTTCAAGTCGGGAGCAGCGTGAACCTGAATGCCGCGCCTCTATGAAAGCCGCAAGCGAATCCTTGTCACGGGGGGAGCAGGGTTTCTCGGATCGCACCTGATTGACCGGTTGATGGCGCAGGGCCATGAGGTCATCTGCGCCGACAATCTCTTTACTGGCACAAGGCGCAACATCGAGCACCTGCACAACAATCCGCGCTTTGAATTTCTGCGCCATGACGTGTGCAATCCACTGAAGCTGGAGGTGGACGAGATCTGGAACCTCGCTTGCCCGGCTTCACCCGTGCACTACCAGTACAACCCTGTCCTCACCACCAAGACATCGGTGATGGGTGCCCTCAACATGCTGGGCCTGGCCAAGCGCCTGCGCTGCCCGATTTTCCAGGCCTCCACCAGCGAGGTCTATGGCGACCCTGAAGTTCATCCGCAGCGCGAGGATTACTGGGGCCATGTGAATCCCATCGGCACACGGGCCTGCTACGACGAGGGCAAGCGCTGTGCCGAAACGCTTTTCTTCGACTATCACCGCCAGCATGGCGTCAAGATCAAGGTGGCGCGCATCTTCAACACCTATGGACCGCGCATGCACCCCAGGGATGGGCGCGTGGTGTCGAACTTCATCACCCAGGCGCTCTCCGGGGAGGACCTCACGATTTATGGTGACGGCTTGCAGACGCGTTCCTTCTGCTACGCCGATGACCTGATCGACGGCTTCCTCAAGCTGATGGAAGCGCCAGAGAGCCTGACGGGTCCGGTCAATCTCGGCAATCCGCATGAGTTCACCATGATCGAACTCGCTGACCAGGTGCTGAAGTTTACGGGCGCCCGGGTGAAGGTGGTGCATCAGCCGCTCCCCTCTGATGATCCGAAGCAGCGCCGCCCCGACATTACGCTGGCGCGCGAGAAACTGGGCTGGGTGCCGAAGGTCGAACTGGCCGAGGGCCTCCGTCACACCATCGATTTCTTCCGCACCGCACGGTGATGCTCAGCGCGGCGCGAGGAGCGGGAAAGCGCATGAGCGGCTGGCTTGCGTGATGGATGCCTTCGGCGGACCAGTCATTGTTGAAGCCAGCGAAGCGGAGGACCTCATGTCCTCCCGCTCGGCTGCCGAAGATATCGGCCGCGTCTATGCCGTTCTCTCCGCACTCGATGGCAATAGCCCTGGAAGCCTGCGCCTCTACCGGCCGCATGCCACCGCGGCCTTCGCCCCGCGTGACACGACGTTGCCCGGCTACCTCGAAGCGGCAGCCGCCATGCGCCGCCTGGGCTTTACGCCGGCGGAGCGGCGTGCCGGCGGCCAGCTCGCTGTCTATGACAGCAGCGCGCTGATCATCGACCTTGTCGCGCCGCATGAGGAGCCGCGCAACAATGTGAAGGACCGTTTCGCGCAGTTTTCCGCCGCACTTGTCAATGCATTGAAGCGCTTCGGCGTCGATGCGCGCGTGGGCCAGGTGCCCGGCGAGTATTGCCCCGGTGATTACAGCGTCAACGCCGGCGGAACACTCAAGCTCGCTGGCCTTGCCCAGCGTATCGGACGGCGCGGCTATCACATGGGCGCGGTGATCTCCGTTGCGTCCTCGGTGGCGTCGCGCGAGGCGGTCGCTACAGCTTACGATCTGCTTGGCTTTCCCTTTGCTCAGGAGAGTTTCGGCGCGCTGCAGGATGTCGCGATGGCAGCCAGCTTTGTGGATCTCCATGCAGCACTTGTCGAGGAAATCTCGCGCCTTCTCACCGTTGCCGGTCACGGCGCATCGTCATAGTGCCATGGCTCGTCTGGGTTCTTGAGCGGACCCTTGAAGGCGGGGCCCGCCGCATCCATGCTGGTCTTCAACTTCAGGTCCCAGCCTTCGGCGCGCCAGACGCTTTCGACCTCCTTGCCATTCGCCCCGGCGTGGATCTTGCCGTCCTTCATGATCTGGAAGTCGATGGCGCTGGCTCTGCCATGCAGCGTCAGCCCGGGAGCCGCGAGATTGGCGCGCGTCGAGGACTGGAAGCCGCGCAGCCAGGCGGCCTGCTTCTTCGCGTCGGCCGGGCCTTCGGGGAAAGCGGCGGAGAAGGCAGACATGATCTCTGCGGCCGCCGCGCCGACGGACTCATTCCCGTTCCACTTCGCGATCTGCTCATCGAGGCTGCGGATCGTCCCATGCACATGAATCTCGAAACCCGGATTGGCGGCCTTGAAATGGGCCTTTACAGCATCGATTTCGGCAAGAAGGGCCTGCTGTTGTGATGTTCCCTCGAACGCCTTGATCTCGGCCTCCGTCCAACTCCAGCGTGCAGCGAGCCCCGGCCCGGCGCGGAGATAGCTCCGCAGTGCCAGAAGCTTCCGGCCAGAATCTGGAATTCTTGCCAGCGCTTCCTCTGAAGGCGGTGGCGCAAGCGCCAGAACCGCTCCGTCCGCACCTGCAAGGGCAGGGCCGCAACCCGCCGCCAGCACGGCCGCCACGCAGCCCGCGAGGAAACCTCTCCGCCTCAATGACATGCATTACCCCTGCGCCAATATCACATGCATCGTAGTGTATACATCTGCGCCCAGCCCGCAACCACCTGGGGCAGCGCGTGGCAGCGTGCCCGCTCACGGCCGCAGCCGTTCACCCGGGCAGGCTTGGCGGCCCCCGCTTCTCCCGGCAAGTAATAATTCAAGTTTACGGATAGGTATAAGTAGCTTGCAAATATCTTCCGGCATAGCTGCGGTTCTTGCCTCTCCAGTCCGAAGACTGCGGCAAGAGGCCTTTGTCTGCGGTTGCGGACATAGCGGGACGGCTATTCTCGCAAACATTCTCGCCGCTCACCCGGACATCTTTGTGCCGCTGGACGAAACCAGCGTCTTCCGGAAGAAGGCCTTGGCCGCACGTGTTCAACGTGCCATGCTCCGGTTGAAGACGAAGTGGGCGGAGAAGCCTGTGCTGCTTGAGAAAACGCCAAAACACATCAGGCGCCTTGATCTTCTCTTCCGTCTTTCCCCTGATGCCCGGTTGATCGTCCCCGTGCGGGATGGGCGCGATGTCGCTGCCTCGATCGCGAAACGCAACGGCGGCAATCTGGACCGGGGAATTGACCGCTGGATCGCTGACAACATGATCGCGGCCGCAATCAGAAGCCAGCCCAACGTCTACTGCTACCGCTACGAAGACTTCGTTGAGAACCCACAGTTCATTCTGCAGAAGATATACGGTGTTCTTGAAATCGATTGGCATTAGTCATTGTTCGACTATCACAAGCAAAACCGAAACTGGTTCAATCAGAAAACCGTCAAGACAGCCGCTGCGGAAGAGCACGAGGCCTACCGGAACTGGCAGGTCAACCAGCTGATATTCGATGGCCGGAACAAGTGGCGTCAGACCTATAGCGAGAGGGACATGTCCCGGCTTTACGAGGGAAAAGGCGGAGAACACATGAAGGCGTGGAACTATATCTGACAGACGGCCCCGTTCGCAGTTGTCCAGTCGCGCTTCACCCGCTCCCACGCCGGTCCAAGCACCTGTCGCATGTGCGGGAGAGCCTTTCCGGGGGGACGG
>JBEILC010000078.1:0-12430 GCA_040379425.1 Hyphomicrobiales bacterium | reverse complement strand
CGGCTTTGCCCTGATCGGTGCGGGCATCTACGCGCACAGCGAATACATCGTCCCGGGGCCACTCGCGGAGGAAGTGGTTTTCGTGGTGGAGCCCGGTCAGTCCGCTTCCGAAATCGGCACGTCGCTGCAGCAGGCGGGGGTGGTGTCCAATGGGCTGATCTTCGCCGCCATGGCCAATGTCACCGGCCAGCGCAACCGCCTGAAGGCGGGTGAGTACCGCTTCGCGCGCGCCGCCACCATGCAGGACGTGATGGGCCAGATCGCCGGCGGCAAGGTGATCACCTACAAGATTTCGATTCCCGAAGGCTTCACCAGCGAAATGGCGGTGGAGCGCATCAACGCCAATGACATCCTCACGGGCCCGCCCGTTGCGGTGCCGCCCGAAGGCTCCATCCTGCCGGACACCTATGTGTTCCGCCGCGGCATGACCAGGCAGCGCCTTCTCGCGAACATGCAGGCCGCGCAGCGCCGCCTGCTCGAGAAACTGTGGGCGAGCCGCGTGCCGGTTCCGGCCATCGAGACGACGGAACAGGCGGTGACGCTCGCCTCCATCGTGGAGAAGGAAACGGCCGTGCCGGAGGAGCGCCCCGTCATCGCATCCGTCTTCATCAACCGCCTGAACAAGGGCATGCGGCTGCAGTCGGACCCCACCATCATCTACGGCATCGTGGGCGGCAAGGGCCGGCTCGACCGGGCGCTGACGCGCAACGACATCGACACGACGACCCCCTACAACACCTATCGCATCGACGGATTGCCGCCGGGGCCCATCGCCAATCCTGGCCGTGCTGCCCTGGAAGCGGTGCTGAACCCGACGCCCACCGAGCACTTCTACTTCGTCGCCGACGGCACCGGCGGCCATGCCTTCGCCGCAACGCTGGAAGAGCACAACCGCAACGTCCGCCGCTGGCGCGAGATCGAAGGCAATGCCGCAGCCGCCGCAGCCGCCGATGACGAGGGCCAAGGTGAAGCCGCTGCCACGGAACAGGTGAACAGTTCGGAGCCGGGAACCACCCCTGCTCCGGAGCCGTCCCCCGGGGCAGCAGCGGCGGCGCTCGATGCGGTGACGGAGACGCTTGAGCAACCCAAGGAGGCTGCACCAGCCGCAGCCGAGCCACCCTCCAAGCCGCAGGGAAAGCTACTGCCGCCCGGCACCATCGTCATGGTCGAAGGGCGGCAGGCGGTCATCCCGAAGCTCCGCCCGGCGCGCTGAGCGGTTTCACCGCCGATTGAACTGTTCTAAAGCTGTCCGCCTGATTCATCTCCGAGGGACGGCGATGCCCCTTTCCAGCATGACCGGATTTGCCCGTAGCTCGGGCGAGCACCAGGGCCTTTTCTGGCAATGGGAAATCAAAAGCGTAAACGGCAAGGCGCTGGACGTGCGGCTGCGCCTGCCGCCCGGCTTCGAAGCGCTGGAGACCCCGGCGCGCGCTGCCTTGGCAAACGCCTTCAAGCGCGGCAACCTGCAGGTCTCGCTCACGATCAGCGGTGCCCTGGCGCATGAAACTGTCCGCCTTAACCAGGATATCCTCGACCGGCTGGTGGAGGCAGGCGAAGTACTCCGTGACAGAATCGGCGGCGAGCCGCTCAGAGCCGACGTCCTGCTCTCGATCCGGGGCGTCGTCGAGGTCACCCCCGTGCCCGAGGCGGACGAGCAGCGCGAACGCCGCCAGGCCGCCATGCTCGACAGCTTCGGGCAAGCACTGAAGGCGCTTGCCGCCGCAAGGCTCGAGGAAGGTGCGAGGCTTCAGGCCGTCATCGCCCAGCAGGTGGCGCGTATCGCGGAACTCAGCACTGCCGCGCGCGCCAACCCCGCCCGCTCGGTGGAGGCGATCCGTGCGAGGCTCACCGAGCAGGTCGCGCGCCTCCTGGAAACCGCTCAGCCGCTCGATCCGGCACGGCTGCACCAGGAAGCGGTGCTCGCCGCCACGCGCGCCGACATCCAGGAAGAACTCGACCGGCTCGATTCCCATGTCGAGGCGGCCCACCAGCTGCTGGCCTCGCATGATGCCATTGGCCGCAAGTTCGATTTCCTCGCCCAGGAATTCAACCGCGAGGCCAACACGCTTTGCTCCAAGGCCTCCGACCGCTCGCTGAGCCTCATCGGCCTTGATCTCAAGACGGTCATCGACCAGCTGCGCGAGCAGGTCCAGAACATCGAATGAAGAAGAACACGCCATGACAACGATCCAACGCCGCGGTCTCCTGCTCGTCATGTCCTCGCCATCGGGAGCGGGCAAGACGACACTGTCGCGCCGCCTGCTTGCCGCCGACCCCATGATCACCATGTCGGTCTCCGTCACCACGCGGCAGCCGCGGCCCGGCGAGGTCCATGGCAAGGACTACCACTTCATCACGCATGAGGAGTTTGGAAGGCTGAGGGACCGCGGTGATCTTCTCGAGTATGCGGAGGTCTTCGGCAATTTCTACGGCACGCTAAAGCGGCCTGTGACGGAGGCGCTGCAGGCCGGCCGCGATGTGCTGTTCGACATCGACTGGCAGGGCACCCAGCAGTTGGGTGCTGCGATGGAGGAAGATCTCGTCCGCATCTTCATTCTGCCGCCCTCGGCGGATGAGTTGCGCGAGCGCCTCATCGGCCGCGCGCAGGATTCCGCCTCCACCGTCGCCAAGCGCATGGCCAAGGCCTCAGCCGAGATCAGCCACTGGCCGGAATATGACTATGTGATCGTCAATGACGACATCGACACGGCCAGCGCCGAGATCGAGGCAATCCTCACCGCCGAACGCCTGCGCCGGAAGCGCAGGGTGGGGCTCACGGCATTCGTCCGTGAGCTGACGAAAGGGCTGTAGGGAAATCCTGTCATTGCCAGTGGATGAGGGAGATGCCACGCTCAGGCCGTGGCATGAGGGGAAGCGAGCTGTCCCGCGATCCGCGCGAAGGCCTCGACGGGGATCTGCTCCGCCCGCATCTCCGGGTCGATGCCAAGTTCGCCCAGCACCGCTTCAGGTTCGGCGAAGATGCCCTTGAGGCTCGCCCGCAGCATCTTGCGCCGCTGGCCGAAGGCCGCTGCCGTCACGCGCTCCAGAAGTTCCAGTCTGCAGGCAGGCTGTGGCGATGGATTGGGAAAGAACTGCACGATCGACGACGTCACCTTGGGCGGCGGCGTGAAGGCCGAGCGGTTCACGTCGAAGAGTTTCTTCACGGACGCGCGGTACTGGCAGAGCACGGAGAGGCGGCCGAATTCCTTGCCGCCGGGCCGCGTCACGATCCGCTCCGCCACCTCTTTCTGGAACATCAGCGTGAGCGAGTCATAGAAGGGCGGCCAATTCTTTGCCGTCAGCCAGCCCGTCAGCAGCGGGGTTGCGATGTTGTAGGGCAGGTTGGCCACGATCCTGGCGGGCCGCCCACCGGCCAGCGCTTCGTAATCCACCTCCAGCGCATCGCCCGCGGCGATGGTGAGACGGCCCGGATAGGCCGCTGCGATCTCCTCGAGTGCGGCGATGGCGCGGCTGTCGCGCTCGATGACGGTGAGGCGCTCAACGCCCTCCATCAGCAGGGCTCGCGTCAAGCCACCTGGGCCGGGGCCCACCTCGATCACGCTGATGCCTTCGAACGGGCCCGCCGCACGGGCAATGCGGCGCGTGAGATTGAGATCGAAGAGGAAGTTCTGTCCCAGTGCCTTCTTCGCCGCAAGCCCGTGGCGCGCGATGACATCGCGAAGCGGCGGCAGAAGATCCTCGCTCACGCGGCGAGCCTTGCCATGCGCGCGGCAAGGCTGATCGCGGCAATGAGGCTTCTGGGATTTGCGATGCCCTGCCCGGCGATGCCAAGGGCCGTGCCATGGTCGGGCGAGGTGCGGATGAAGGGCAGCCCGAGGCTCACATTGATGCCGCCGTGGAAGTCCAGCGTCTTCACCGGGATCAGGGCCTGGTCATGATACATGCAGAGGATTGCATCATACTGCGCGCGTGCTTCCGGGTGGAAGGCCGTATCGGCGGAGAGCGGACCCAGCACGTTGAAGCCCTCGCGCTTCAGTGTTTCGAGGGCGGGGCGGATGATGTCGATCTCCTCCCGGCCCATGGCGCCATTCTCGCCCGCATGCGGATTGAGGCCGGTGAAGGCAAGCCGGGGCGAGGCGATGCCGAAATAGCGCTGGAGATCGCGCGCGGTGACGCGCGCCTGCGCGATGATCGCGGTTCCCGTCAGCTGTGATGGCACGTCCTTCAGCGCGATGTGGACGGTCACCGGCACGGCGCGCAGGCCTTCGGCCACCAGCATCATCACCTCCTGGCAGGGCTTGCCGTGCCGGGCAGAGAGATGGGCGAGATAATCCGTGTGCCCCTGGTGGCGGAAGCCCGCGCCATAGAGCGCGTCCTTCTGGATGGGATTGGTGATGATCCCGGACACGGCGCCGGCGAAAGCCATGTCCACCGCCTCGTCAATGGCGGCGATGACCTGTGCCGCCGTGCCGGGCGTGATGACGCCAGGCTGGGGATGATGCGCGAGAGGCCGGTGCAGCACGGGAAGGCCGGTGGCGAAAACCGCCGCCGCTTCCTCAGGCGCACCGATCGCGACCACGTTCAGTGTGGGGTTCCGGGCTTTCCAGTAGTTGGCGTCTCCGAGCAGGAAAAAGCAAGAGGCGGGATCATGCCTGAGCGCCTGCCAGGCAAAGCCGGTGATCTCTGGCCCGACACCGGCCGGTTCGCCGCTGGTGAGGACGAGGGGCGCTGCCGTCATCGTCCCGTCACTGCTGGGCGTAGTTCGGATTTCGGTACTCGACGTAGACCCTTTCGCGCGCCTCTTTCAGATAGTCTTCCTCGAGCTTGTCGTATTTCTCGTTGATGACGAGGCGTTCGATCTGTTCGCGCGAGGGCATCTTGAAATCGGGCTTCGGCGGGGTGATGGTGCGCACGCCGCACAGCGCAATGAGCTGGATGCCATCCTTGGAGCGCATCGGGCCAATGGCGCCGCCCTGGCCTGCCTTGTCCAGCGCCTGCTTCATCGGCTTCGGCAGCTTGGCGCCGTCGGCCTCGAACTTCTTGCCGATCTTCACGTTGAACACGCCCTCGGCGGCCTTCCGCGCATTGTTGCAGCCCTTGAAGCGTTGCAGCACCTGCACCGCATCGGCGGCGCGCGCCTGCAACAGCCCGGGGTCCTCGCCGTCGATCGGCAGTGTCACTTCCATCAGCGAATAGACGGTGATCGGCCGCATGCGCGGATCGTTCTGAAGCTTTCTGACCTGCGCGCCGATGGTGTTGTTGATTTCGGCAATCTTGGCGTCGACTTCCGCGGGACTTGCCTTCACCTCCTCGCGGTACCTGGCGGCGATGATCCGGTTAAAGGCAATGGAGGCCTGCAGATAGGTGCGGAAGCTGGCTTCCCCGATTCCAGCCTTCTTGAGCTCGTCAAGGAGCTGTTCCCGGCTCAAGTCCTTGCCCTTGGCAATGCGCTGCATGCGTTCCGTGATCTCGGCATCGGCCGGCACCATCATCAGGCGCCGCGCCTCGAGGATCTTCACCTGGTCGTCGATCAGGCTCCTCAGCGCCCTCTGGCGGTCCACGGGCGGATCGCCCAGTATCTTGCGAAGCTCGATGCGCTGGGTGATGTCGCGTTCGGTGATGGGCTGGTCATTGGCAATCGCCACGATGCCCAGCGTTTCCGCCTGCGCGGCCGGGCTCAGCCCGGTGATCCCACCATAAGCGAGTGGCACGGCGATGGCCGCCGCCGCAATCGTCCGCCATATGTTCATCAGCGGCTGAACCCGCCGGTGATGGCGCCGATGGTGCGCAGTTCGATGCCGAGTTCGATACGGTGCTCCGTTCCGGAGTTGCCGTCGCCCAGGTCGTCGTCGCGCGACATGGTGTACTCGACCTCGGCCTTCATGCAGTCGCATTCGAAGGCGGCGCCGATGGCTTGTTCCATAACCCTGCTCTCCTCCAAATCATAGCGGACGCCACCAAAGACGCTCCACACCTCGTCGATGTGATAGATGCCGTCCGCCCAGATCTGCCGGGCATCGTCCGGGCGGCCGTAGTTCGCGGCAGCGGCGATGTCAGCGTAGCTCAGAGAGCCGGAAAACTGGTCGAAAGTGAGGCCGAGGGTCGCTTCCTGGACATTGATGCGCGAGAGGTCTTCCTCGACCCGCGCCTGGTAGCCCAGCGTTGCGTACTCGTTTAGTTGCACGGCAACCGCCCCGACGAGATCGGAGGAGGTGCCATCGAGGCCGGAACCTTCCAGGAAGCTGTTCTCGCCCGCGATATGGAAGCTGCTGCCGATGCTGGTGCGGATGAATGTGCCATTTTCGCCCAGCAGCGTATAGGTGACGCCGGCATTGGCCCTCACCCCGCCCTCGCGGCGGTCGAAGCCCGTGAAGCGGTCGGACAGGAACAGGCTCGCGGTATCGAAGTTCAGCGTGATCGCATCTTCGTTGGCGTTGTCGTCTTCGCGCTGCTCCGACGGTGCCGCGATCATCTGGAACACGGGTGTCAACACGCTCTGCACGGGTCCGTGATCAGCGATGAAGGGCATGCGCATGTCGAAGCCCGCGGTGGGCGTGAGGTAAAGATCGGGCTCGTTCTCGTTCTCGGTATCCGGTACGTCCCGGGAAAAGAATGCGTCCGAGCGGACCTGCGCGAAGGGCGTCATCACGAGGCCCATGCCCGAGATCATCTGCCGCTGCCAGTCCGCGGAGAACATGGCGCGGGTCTGGTGGGTTCCGAGTTCAATGCCCTCGTCAGGCTTGTCCACTGTCTCCTGCCGCTGCAGCGCATAGGCGTTGACGCGGAAGGAGAGTTCGCCACCAAGCACTTCGGGTTCCAGCGTGTAATCGCCGGTGATGAAGGGCAGGGCAATCGGCATTTCCTCGGGGTCGACTGAATCGGACAGCGTCTGCCAGCCGATGATCTGCGCCTTGGTGTAATTCCGGTCGGAGAGGCCCGTGGCGTAGAGCGAGCTCGCCAGTATGTCCCGCTTATCGATATCGTAATCGCCAAGGAAGTTGCGGTCGCTCACGGCGGTCGCGTCCCAGCCCCAGTTCCAGTCGCTGTTGATCTCGAAATCGCCGGTGGTGCGCCCGGCGGTGCGCCACGCGCGCTCGAAGGAACGGTCGTCATCCGGATTGAGCTCGTAGATGCCGTAGACCCTGGCCGTGTAGGTGCCGGAGTTGAGGCGGTGGCGCCATTCGATATCGCCCAGCACGCCCTGCTGCGTCGTCCACAACGGCGAGAAGGTCAGGTCCATGTTGGGCGCGACTTCCCAGAAGAAAGGCGTCCTCACACCTATGCCCGCATGGCCACCGTAGAAGGATGGCAGCAGGAAGCCGGTGCGCCGTTTCACCGTTGGGTCTGGGTAGGCGAGGTAGGGAGTCCAGAACACGGGAACGCCGCCCAGTTCGAGCCGCGCATCGCTGTAATAGATGGTTCGCGTATTGAGGTCGTGCTTGGCCTCGCGCGCGACGATCTGCCAGGCGGGTGTTCCACCTTCGCTCACGCAGTCGACGCAGGCCGTGTAGTTCGCCTTTTCATAAATGGTGATGCCGTCCTCGTAGCGCCGCGCGTATTCAGCGGTGATCGTGACGTCATTGGTGAGAAGGGCGCGGACATGGCGGGCGAAGCCTTCGCGGAACGTGTCCTTGAGGACCGCCGAATCCGCCTCGACGACATTACCGTTCGGCTCGCGCAGCATGATCGAGCCATTGGCCGTGAAGATGCCGCTCTTCATGTCATAGACCACCTTGGTGGCCGTCAATACATAGGGTCCGTAAGTTATTTGCACCGTACCCGTTGCGGTTGCAACTTCGCGCTTGCCGTCATAGGACAGCCGGTCAGCGACGACGTTGACGCGTGTGCCCTTGGGGATCGGGTCATCGGCGGGGGCGGTGAACTCGGGCGCGTCAGCCATGCGCGCCTGTGCTGCCACGCTGAAGAGGCCAAGACCGGCGCAGGCACACAGGCTCATGATGCAAACCTGCATCCTCGCCGCGCTCCAAACCCGCAGGATTCGTGAATCCCTTGCCACCTGGCCCCTTATACCGAACGATCCCTAAACCTTAACGGTTTTCCGGCGAGCTGTGAAGAGCCGACTTCGGAATCTTTCCAGATGACATCGGCTGGTGGGGGGCAGCCTCCCGGCTTGGTTAACGAACTCCCCGTTCCGTAGAGACACGGCGCGTTTCCAATTCCTGCAAAAACCGCTATGGACGTGGGTCTTCAAGCCGCAAGGAGATTTCATGAACATCAGTTTCGCCTCCGCCGCCCTGCCGAAATCCGGGGTGCTCATCCTCCTCATTGCCGATGGTGCAAAACTGGAGGGTCTTTCCGCCGAAGCGGACCGCCGCAGCGGCGGTCAGATCGGGCGGGCCATGGCCGCCGCGGGTTTCACCGGCAAGCGGGATACGACACTTGATGTCGTGGCGCCCGGCGGCGGCTGGAGCCGCGCGGTGCTGTTCGGCATTGGCGCCCCGGCAGCGCTGCGCCCGCTCGACCTCGAGATGCTGGGCGGAGCTGCTGCCGGCGTCATCCAGGCCCTCAAGGCAGAGCGCGCGGCCATTGCGGCGGGCCTCGATCTCGGCGGGATTCCCGCAGGGGAAGCTGCGGCACTGATCGCCTCGGGCGTCAGGCTCCGGGTCTACGGTTTCCATCACTACAAGTCGAAGAAGTCTGATGTGCCCGCCCTCAAGGAGGTCAGCATCCTCACCACCGACACGCGTGGCGCCAGGCAGCGCTATCAGGCCTTCGCGGCGGTGGCGGAGGGCGTTCACCTCGCCCGCGACCTCGTCAACGAGCCGCCGAACCACCTCCATCCCATTGAATTTGCAAATCGCATGCGGCCCCTGGCGAAGCTCGGCCTCAAGGTCTCCGTGATGACCCCGGCCCAGATGAAGAAGCTCGGCATGAACGCGCTCCTCGGTGTCGCCCAGGGCTCCGCCCATGAGGCGCGCATCGTGGTCATGGAGTGGAGGGGTGGAAAGGCCGGGGAAAAGCCGCTGGCCTTCATCGGCAAGGGTGTGACGTTCGATACCGGCGGCATCTCGATCAAGCCGGCCGCGGGCATGGAGGACATGAAGGGCGACATGGCGGGTGCCGCCTGCGTTGCAGGCCTGATGCTGGCGCTCGCCAAGCGCAAGGCAAAGGTCAACGCCATCGGCGCCATTGGCATCGTCGAGAATATGCCGGACGGCAAGGCGCAGCGGCCGGGTGACGTCGTCACCTCCATGTCGGGCCAGACCATTGCCGTCCTCAATACGGATGCCGAAGGCCGCCTCGTGCTGGCCGATGTGCTCTGGTACGTGCAGAAGCGCTTCAAGCCCCGCTTCATGATCGATCTCGCGACGCTGACCGGCGCCATTCTCGTGGCGCTCGGCAAGGAGCATGCCGGGCTCTTCTCGAATGATGACGAGCTGGCCCAACGCCTGTCCGCGGCGGGCCTCGCCACGGGCGAAAAGGTCTGGCGCATGCCGCTCGCCCCCGAATATGACCGGATGATCGACCATGATGTCGCCGATGTGAAGAATACCGGCGGGCGCTATGCGGGCTCAATCACTGCCGCGCAGTTCCTGCAGCGCTTCGTCAATGGTGTGCCCTGGGTGCATCTCGATGTGGCGGGTGCGGCCATGGATGGCGGGCGGAACGCCATCAACCAGAGCTGGGGCTCAGGCTGGGGCGTGCGGCTGCTCGACAGGCTGGTGGCAGAGCATTACGAGAGGTAGGGCAGGGCTCAGGCGGCGACGGCAGAGCGCAGCGGCGCGTGGCTGCCGCGCAGCATGAGTTCCACAGGCATCACCGTATCATAGGGGATGCCGGACTGGCCGCGGATCAGCCCGATCAGCTTTTCTGCGGCGCGCGCACCTATGGCGCTCCGTGGCACATGCACGGTTGTCAGCGCCGGATAGTTGCTTTGAGCATCCGCCGTGTCGTCCGCGCCGATGAAGGAAATGTCCCCGGGCACCTGCAGTCCGCGTATGCGGCATACGTCCATTGCGGCGCAAGCCATGCGGTCCGAGGCGGAGAAGACCGCCGTCGGCGGCTTCGGCAGTGACAGGAAATGCTTCATGGCCTCAGCCGCGTCATCGCGCTTGTTGTTGCCGGTCCTGATCAGATCTTCGTCCACCGCGAGGCCCAACTTGGACATGGCGGAGAGGAAGCCCGTGCGCCGGTCGGCGGCGGCCAAGGATTTCTCTGACCCCGCGATGTGGGCGATCCGGCGGTGGCCGAGGCTCGCCAGATGATGAACCGCCATTTCGGCCACGAGCTGATCATCCACGCGCACGCTTGGCACGGAACCGCCGTAGATTACGTCGAGCACCTGAACCGTCGGCACCTCGGGCTTCGGGCCCGTGAGGCCTTCGACACCCGTGCCGCCATCGATGATGATCGCGCCGTCCACCCGGCCGTTGCTGAGGAGATCGGCGTAGGCGCCGCGGTACTTCTCGGACTTGTCGGTAAAGCCCACCATTACCGAGTAGCCGAAGGTCAGCGAGGTTTCCTCGATGCTCTGGAGCAGGGCGGGGTGGAAGGTGTCATCAATGCAGGGTTGCAGAACGAGGAGCGTGTTGGTGCGCTGGATTCGCAGCGACCTTGCAACCAGATTCACCTTGTAGCCGCAGGATTCGGCGGCATCGCGCACAGCCCGCCGGGTTCTGTCAGCCACCAGATCGGGGTTGCTGAGGGCCCGGGACGCTGTCGCGACCGACACGCCAGCCATCTTTGCCACGTCCGAGAGGGTAGGTCTCATAGGTTGTTCTTCTCGACAAGACTGCGATGATCGAAAAGCTAGTCACAACTCAAACGATTTAAAATCGCAAAAAACACCCATTCTGAACTGGACTGTTTGAATCTGCGAATCTGGCTCCATCGGCAAATTGCCGGGCACCGGGCAGCGGGGAATGAACCCTCGCGGTAACTTCATTTTCCTTACAGTAGCTTAATGAATGTCCACTTGAGCAGGACCCCCATCGGCTCACCGAGCCTGCCCTCGCGGCAGAACGCCGCATATATGGAGCAATTCTCGTGATGCTTTGTTAGGCAATTGTATTCAGTTGTACAATTTCATCACATGTCAGGCGAGATGGTCGACCCTGAAACTCGAAATGAAAGAGCAGGAATTGTCTAACCCTCTTGCATGCGGAGCGTCAGGGGTATCTCAGCCGCCTTGCAGGCTTCGTTCAAAAGCCAGGGCCTGAGACCACCCTCGCGGCAGGAATCTGCCGTTCGCTGATCAACCAGCACGTGAGGCAGGTGGTGTTCATCCACGATCAGGGCAACGGCATCGCAGCGGCGCCAGCCTGCCTCGTCCGGCCCGAGATAGGCCGTGAACGCCCCGCGTGACCACTCCGCCCCTGCCGGGTGGACAATCGGTGCGAAAGCGGAACAGATCCGGTAGCGCCCGCTCGCCCTTCTCCATCACATTGGCGTGGGAGCAGGTGAGGCTCGAAAGAGACCAGAGAACAGGAAGCATCTGCCCCGGCTCATGCAGCGGCACGAAGACCGCGAAGGTCATAGGACAGGCGCATGCCTCCGAAACATGGGTGCAGGCACCCTGAATGCCACGGTGGCTCTTGCTACTCGATGTAATCTTCGTGCAATTCGGGTCTTTGCTTCCAAGAGCTCCACGCCAACACCTACTCGCAGTTCCCCCGCTTCAATACATCCGCCAGCATCTTTGCACGCTGGGCGGTCTCGACGGCCACGTGGAAACTTCCGTGCATCAAAGGCTCGTTCACAACTGGCTTGGCGACAAGATCCCCGCAGATGATCAGTTTGATGGGCTTGTAGATGAGCTTTAGCGAAAGGTCACCCACAAGTTCGGCGCTTGTCCGATCCAGACGAAAGCTGAATATGCGTGAACCATTCAAGTCATCTTCCACCCATCTAACCTCCTCTAGGTTGTCGGCGCCAATGTCGACATGCTCGCCCTTTTCACTGGCAAACCGTATGAGCGGTTCGGCCGCATGGGCACCTCCGGACGACAGGAGAAACAACACAGACGCGAGTAACCGCCACATCAGTAAACGACCACGCTGCGGATGGACTTGCCCTCATGCATCAGGTCGAAGGCGGTGTTGATGTCGTCCAAGGGCATGGTGTGAGTGATCATCGGGTCAATCTCGATCTTGCCCGCCATGTACCAGTCGACGATCTTCGGCACGTCCGTGCGGCCCCTGGCACCGCCGAAAGCCGTGCCCTTCCACACCCGGCCGGTGACCAGTTGGAAGGGCACGGCTTTCCGGCGGCGAGGGCGACGGCGGCACGGGTCTTTATGGGGCAATGTCCTTTGTTGAAACGGTCCTCTGGACTGCACATATCACGGCGCTGACGTCAAAACCAGTCTTCGGTCCGGCGGGCCCGGCCTTGCGTATGGTACTCGGCGGGTTTCGGCCCTAGGCTCAGGCTTACGAAAGGTAGGGAATTCATGCGGATCTGGGCATTTCTGCTGGCCGGCTTGGTGCTTGTGGCTGCTGCCGCCTTTGGT
>JBEILC010000077.1:0-12496 GCA_040379425.1 Hyphomicrobiales bacterium | reverse complement strand
GAGCAGGTCCGGCGAAGCAAAAGGGATTCCGTTGGTGCAAGAACAGGAAGTCAATCTTGGAGGGGCGAAATTGTCCTGGACAGATGAGCGCGTCGAGCTTCTCAAGAAGCTTTGGACGGAGGGATTGAGCGCCAGCCAGATCGCCGGACGGCTGGGCGCGGGTGTGACCCGTAACGCGGTGATCGGCAAGGTGCACCGCCTCAATCTTTCGGGCCGCGTGCAGCAGCAGCGCACCGCCCAGCCCCGCGCACCGCGCAAGCAGCGTGAGCCGAGCCTGGCGCCCCGCGCCGGCGGCAGCCTGCCCAGCATGCCCACAGCAGGCAACACGGCGCTGAAGCCGATGATGCGGGCGGAAGTCCATGTCCGCCCCAGTGCCCTGCCGGAGCCGCAGCCGCTGCGCCTCGTCGATCTTCCGCAAGACGGCCGGGTGACCATCCTCCACCTCTCGGACAAGACCTGCAAATGGCCGATCGGCGACCCGGGCAGCGAGGACTTCTGCTTCTGCGGCCATGGCCCCCGCGAGGGCTCGCCTTACTGCGAGTACCACGCGCGGCTTGCCTACCAGCCGCTGCAAGACCGGCGGAACCGGAAGGTCAATTTCGGATAGGACGGCAGCACCTTCCGCCGTTCCCCCCAGTTTCGTGATGCCACGGCTCGACCGTGGCATCTTCTTTTAAGTGGCCGCCAAGAAGATTGCCCTCTCGAAGGCGGACAATGACGAGAGGGCAAGCAGGCCCGGCGCGCTAGGCCCGGCAGATCGTCTGCCCTTCCTTGATGGTCTGCACCACCTTGATGTCCTTGATGGCCAGCGGATCGACCGTCATCGAGTTCTTGCCGAGAACCACGAGGTCGGCGAGCTTGCCGGGCTCGAGCGAGCCCTTCAGGTCATGCTCGCCATATTGCTCGGCGGCCCAGATGGTCATGGCCTTCAGCCCCCCGAGCAGCGTGATGCGCTGATCAGGCCCGATCTCCGCACCACTGCGCGAGATGCGGTTCACCGCCGACCACAGCATGAACATCTGGTCCAGCGGAGCGACCACGAAGTCCGTGTGGTTCGTGGGCCGTGATCTTGATGCCGCCCACATAGATCACACTGGCCACGGCGTCCTCGGCAAAGTCAGGACGTGCAACAAGCGCCGAACTTGCCAGCAACGCGAATTCCCGGCGGTTCATGGATCGTGATCTCCCTGTAAGTTATCGCAAACTTTTCAGGGCACTATGGCGGCGGCGGCGCGGCAAGGCAACTGCCCGAGGCCGTCCGGAAAGAATTGTAAATTCCTAATCTTTCTTGGGCCGCCTTAGCGGCCGAAGCGCTCGTCGAAGGCGTACCCCATGCCGCGCACCGTGCGGATCGGGTCAACCTCGCGGCCGCGGCTCAGCGACTTCCTGAGGCGGCCCACATGGACGTCCACGGTGCGCTCGTCCACATAGACGTCATGGCCCCACACGGTGTCGAGCAGTTGCGCGCGGGAATAGACGCGGCCCGGATTCTGCATCAGGTGCTCAAGCAGGCGGAACTCGGTGGGAGACAGGTTGATGTCCCGCGTCGAACGCGTCACGCGCCGGGTCTTGCGGTCAAGCGAGAGATCACCGGCCTTCAACTGGTCGGCCACCGCATCCGGGTTGATGCGGCGCAGGATGGCGCGGATCCGCGCCAGAAGCTCCGGCACCGAGAAGGGCTTGACCATATAGTCGTCAGCACCGGTGGCAAGCCCGCGCACGCGCTCGGCCTCCTCGCTCCTTGCGGTCAGCATGATGATGGGGATGTCGCGCGTCTCAGGCTTGGCCCTGAGCAGGCGGCAGACCTCGATCCCTGAGATTCCGGGCAGCATCCAGTCGAGCAGGATCAGGTCCGGCCGCTCCTCGCCGATCAGCGGCACCACGTCATCACCCTGGGCGGTCTGGCGCACGCGGTAGCCCTCGGCCTCCAGGTTGTAGCTCAGCAGGATCTGGATCGGCTCTTCGTCCTCGACGACAAGAATGGAAGCGCTCATGCGTTATTCTTCCGTGCTGCCTGGGCTATTGAGGCGGATGGAGCTTGTCATGTCCTTCTTCGGGCGGCCCTCCGCCAGCGGCTTGCCATGTACGAGATAGTGAATGTTTTCGGCGATATTGGTGGCGTGATCGCCGATCCGCTCCATGTTCTTGGCGCCGAAGAGCAGATGCGTACAGAGCCCGATGTTGCGCGGATCCTCCATCATGTAGGTGAGGAGTTCGCGGAAGATCGAGTTGTAGAGCGCGTCGAGCTCCTCGTCCGAACGCCAGACCTCAAGGGCCATGGCCGCGTCGGTGCGCGAATAGGCATCGAGGATGGTCTTGAGCTCGGCCTGCGCGAGGCGGCCCATGCGGGTGACACCGGTCATCAGCTTGCGCGGCAGCTGCTCCGACATGGCGTGGGAGCGCTTTGCCGTGTTCTTGGCGAGATCGCCGATGCGCTCGAGATCGGAGGCAACGCGGATCGCCACCATGATCTCGCGCAGGTCGCGCGCCATGGGCTGGCGCTTGGCGATGGTGAGAATCGCCTTCTCCTCCACCTGGTGCTCCAGCGCATCGACCTTCTCGTCGTTCTGGATCACGCGGTCAGCAAGCGCCGTGTCGCGGCGCGACAGCGCATCGATTGCGTCGTCGAGCTGCTGCTCGACGAGGCCGCCCATCTGCGCGAGCATGGTCTTGAGCAGCGCGAGCTCGTCATCATAGGCTTTGACGGTGTGATCGGTCATGTCGTGATACTCCCGTTGGCTCAGCCGAAGCGGCCCGTGATGTAGTCCTGCGTGCGCTTTTCCTGGGGTGCGGTGAACATCTCGTCAGTGTCGCCATATTCGACGAGCGTTCCCAGATGGAAGAAGGCGGTGAGCTGCGAGACACGGGCGGCCTGCTGCATCGAATGGGTGACGATCACGATGCAGTAGTTCTGGCGGAGCTCGTCGATCAGCTCCTCGATCTTCGCCGTGGCGATGGGGTCGAGCGCCGAGCAGGGTTCATCCATCAGGATCACGTCCGGGCTCACCGCGATGGCGCGCGCGATGCAGAGACGCTGCTGCTGGCCGCCCGAAAGACCGGTGCCCGGATGGTTGAGGCGATCCTTCACCTCCTCGAAGAGGCCGGCCTTCTTGAGGCTTGTCACCACGATTTCCTCAAGCTCCGCCTTGCTCGAGGCGAGGCCGTGGATGCGCGGGCCATAGGCCACGTTCTCGAAGATCGACTTGGGGAAGGGATTGGGCTTCTGGAACACCATGCCGACGCGGGCGCGGAGCTGCACGACGTCGAGCTTGGGATCATAGATGTCGCCGCCGTCGATGCGGATATCGCCCGTCACCTTGCAGGACGGGATGGTGTCATTCATCCGGTTGATGGAGCGCAGGAAGGTGGACTTGCCGCAGCCCGAGGGCCCGATGAAGGCCGAGACCGCGCGGTCGGGAATGTCGATCGACAGGTTCTTGATGGCGTGCTTGTCGCCATAGTGGATGTTCACGTTCTTGGCCGTGATGCGCGGCGCCCGCTCCGTCATGATGCGGGGGCTCTCGGGTGTGACCACGGCCTGAAATGGCATGTCCATAACTCTTGTCCTTGCTTACCAGCGGCGTTCGAATTTCTTGCGGAGGAAGATCGCAAGGGCGTTCAGCACCATCATGATCACCAGCAGCACCACGATCGCCGCCGCGGTACGGGCCTCGAAGGCCTTCTCGGGGAGATCCGACCACAGGTAGATTTGCACCGGCAGCACGGTTGCCGTGTCGAAGAAGCCGGTGGGCACGTCGACGATGAAGGCCACCATGCCGATGAGGAGAAGCGGCGCCGTCTCGCCGATGGCGCTGGCCACCGCGAGGATGGTGCCCGTCATGATGCCCGGCATGGCAAGCGGCAGGACATGGTGGAACACCGCCTGCTGGTGAGAGGCGCCGATGCCGAGCGCTGCCTCGCGGATCGAGGGCGGCACGGCCCGGATCGCGGCGCGTGACGCTATGATGATGGTGGGAAGGCTCATCAGCGCAATAACGATGCCGCCCACCAGCGGAATGGACCGCGGCATGCCGAAGATGCCGAGGAACACCGCAAGGCCCAGGAGGCCGAAGATGATCGACGGAACAGCGGCCAGATTGTTGATATTGACCTCGATGATCTCGGTCAGCCGGTTCTTCGGCGCGAACTCCTCGAGATAGATCGCGGCAGAGACACCAATCGGGAGCGACAGTGCGATGGTGATGAAGACCACCATGAGCGAACCCATGATGGAGCCGAGGATGCCTGCCTGCTCCGCCTCGCGCGAGTCGCCGTTGAGGAAGAAGTACCAGGCGATGTCCCGCTCGAGGCTGCCCTTATCGCGCACCATCTCAAGCCAGGTGGCCTCGCGGTCAGAAATCTTGCGCTCGGTCTCGGGCGTGCCGAAGCTCAGCACCTGCCACTGGCCCGGCGCCACCTCGCTGGCGCCGCCCGGCGCCACGAAGACCTCGGCAGGAGCGGAAGCACCCTCCGGAGCGATGCGGAAGGCGCCGCCATCCGCGAGGATGATGGCGCCTGGCTCAAGCCCGGCACCGGACAGGACATAGTTTTCGCCCTCGGCGCGGATGCCGAGCGCGCCCTGGCCCGCAACGCGCGAAGCGCTGGTCATCTGTCCTTTCAGGAACAGGTCTGCGTCATCGGAGAGCATGACGGGAACGGATACGGTCTTGCCGATGAGCGAAGGGTCGGCCAGCACCATGCGGCGGAGCGCATTGCCGCCCGCACCCGAGACGAGGCCGCCAAGCAGCCGGCGGTCGGCACGCGCCTTGACCGACGGGAACTGCGCCCGCCATGCGGCCTTCACCACGCCTTCATAATCGCCAGCCGCGGGATTCGCGGCCTCGATCTTCTCCGGATCGACCGCCACCTCAAGGACGGCATGATACTGGGTGAAGGCCGGGATCGACCGCCAGACAATGTCGGCGAGCAGCACGAGGAGGAATGCCGTGGTCAGCGTGAGGGCTGCGATGCCATAGAGCCGGAAGCGCCTTTCGGCGGCATAGCGGCGCTTGATCAGCCGCGGATCTGCCTTCCTGGGGGTCTCAATCATACTGTTCCTTGTATTTCTGCACCAGCCGCAGCGCGATGAAGTTCAAGACCAGCGTGAAGATGAACAGCACGAAGCCCAGGGCGAAGGCCGCCAGCGTCTTGGCCGAGTCGAATTCGTGGTCGCCCACCAGCAGCATGGCGATCTGCACTGTCATGGTGGTGACCGATTCGAAGGGATTGGCCGTGAGGTTGGCGGCAAGGCCCGCCGCCATGACGACGATCATCGTCTCGCCCATGGCGCGCGACACCGCAAGGATGAAGGCG
The DNA here is from genome assembly GCA_040379425.1 of Hyphomicrobiales bacterium. Taxonomy (GTDB): domain Bacteria; phylum Pseudomonadota; class Alphaproteobacteria; order Rhizobiales; family Aestuariivirgaceae; genus Aestuariivirga. Next base: position 7,183 of record JBEILC010000077.1, on the reverse strand, counting down.
GAGACGATGCCGGGCAGTGCCGCTGGCAGGATCACCCGCTTGATGGTCTCGGACTTGGTGGCGCCCATGGCATAGGAGCCGTCCCGCATCGACTGCGGCACGGCGTTGATCACGTCGTCGCTCAGCGACGAGATGACGGGGATGAGCAGCATTCCGATCACGATGCCGGCGGCGAGTGCCGATTCCGCCGAGATCGAGAATCCCATCAGTGCGCCGGAGTCACGGATGAAGGGGGCAACCGTGAGGGCCGCGAAGAAGCCCAGCACCACGGTCGGGATGCCGGTCAGCATTTCGAGGACTGGCTTGAAGGTCGCGCGCACGGCGGGCGAGGCATATTCAGCCATGCAGATCGCGGCGAGCAGGCCCAGCGGGCCCGCCACGCACATGGCGATGGTGGTGATGAGCAGCGTGCCCGTCAGCAGCGGTATGAAACCGAAGACCGGCGGCGAGCCCGTGGGGGCCCAGATGGTTCCGGTGAAGAAGGAGAGGATCGGCACTTCCCGGAAGAAGCGGCCCGTTTCGAACAGCACCGAGAACACGATGCCGACGGTGGTCAGCACGGCAATCGCCGAGCAGACGATAAGGAAGCTCAGTGTGATCTTCTCGAAGAGATTGCGTGCCCGGAACTCCGGCGCGATTTTTGAGAACAATGCCACGCCCGTTGCGGCGGCGGCGGCAAGCGCCGCCCAGGGCGCAAGCCCGGGCAGGCTCGAGCCCAACGCCGCATAGACGATGAGCCCAACGAGAAAGGCGGACGTACTGGCCAGAAGGCCATGATAGCCCGGCAGGGAATGAACAAGGCCCGCGGCGCTGCGCATGGCGGTGGCGCGCTGGCGGCCGGCGAAATAGGTGGCGGCGACCAGGAGGCAGAGCAAGGCAAAGAAGATTGCGTTCAAGTCCCCGTCTCCCTTCACCGGCGGATACACCGCCGGCACTTCATAAAGGTCGGGGCGGGCCGGTACATCCGCGGCGGCCGCCCCTTGCCGTCCGGCCCCGAAGGACCGGACAGCGGCTTGAGGTTCAGCTTACTTCACCTTGTCAGCGGTCAGGATCGTCATTGCATTGGCCGCTTCGCGGATCTTGGCGCCATCTTCACCCGGAAGAGCGATCAGGCCCTTCCCGGAGAGATAGCCTTCCTCGCCGACGGCCTTCTCGGAGGTGTACTCGGCCACGAACTCGGCCATGCCCGGAATGACACCGACATGCTGCTTCTTGGCATAGATGAAGAGCGGGCGGGCCACCTTATACTCGCCAGAGGCGATGGTATCGATGGTCGGCACCACGCCGTCGATGGACAGGGCGCGGATCTCGGCGTTCTCGGCCACGTTGGCGAAGCCGAAGATGCCGATGGCGTTGGGGTTGCCGACGAGCTTCTGGACGATGAGGTTGTCATTCTCGCCCGCCTCGATGAACAGGCCGTCTTCGCGCATGGACTTCCACACGGCCTCGAAGGCCTTGGCGTCGGACTTCTTGAGAGCCTTGAGGCTGTCGAAGGACTCGGCACCCTTCTCCATGACCAGTTCCATGAAGCTGTCACGCGTGCCGGACGTCGGCGGCGGGCCATAGACTTCGATCTTCTGGGCGGGGAGCGACGGGTCGATCTCATTCCACATGGTATGGGGATTGGCGACCAGCTTGCCGTCCTTGTCAGGAACCTGCTTGGCCAAAGCCATGAAGATCTGCTGCTTGGTCAGCTTCATGTCGGCGCCCTTGGTGGAATCGGCCATGGCGAGGCCGTCGAAGCCCACCTTGATCTCGACGATTTCGGTGACGCCGTTCTTGGCGCAATCCTCGAACTCGCCCTTCTTGATGGCGCGCGAGGCATTGGTGAAATCCGGATGCTCGACGCCGACGCCGGCGCAGAACAGCTTGAAGCCACCGCCGGTGCCGGTCGATTCGACGACAGGGGTCTTCTGACCCGAGGTCTTACCGAACTGCTCGGCGACGGCGGTGGTGAAGGGATAGACCGTCGAGGACCCGACGATGCGGATCTGGTCACGCGCGAAGGCCGGGGAAACAGTCAGGGCAACAAGGCTGGTGGCGATGAGAAGGCGTTTCATTTTTGATCTCTCCTGTTCGAGGGCACGCGAACCCTAGGGTCGATACAAAAAGCTTATGTGACTATGAGATCACGTTTTTATGACAATTCAAGCTATTGATATTAATGCGATTTTATGGGAATGCGAATGGAAAACTCGCTGCCTTTGCCCAATTCCGAGGCAATGCTCAACCGGCCCCGGTGACGGCTCACGATATGCTTCACGATTGCAAGGCCGAGGCCCGTTCCACCGCGCGAGCGGCTCTCCTGGACATTGACCCGGTAGAAGCGCTCGGTGAGCCTCGGGATGTGTTCGGCCGCGATGCCGGGGCCCTGGTCGCGCACGGCGAGTTCCGCGAAGCCGCCGTCGTGGCGGAGCATGATTTCCACCAGCTTGCCGGAGCTGCCGTATTTGAGGGCATTCTCGGCGAGGTTCTGTACCACCTGGACGAGCTCGTCGCGGCTTCCCGTGACCAGCAGCGGCCCGTCCGAGACGAGAGTCACCTCGCAATCAAGCTCCCGCGCCACGCCCGAAAGGATGTCGCGCACATGGGCGGCGACCTGGGCGAGGTCCACCTCGCCCTGCGGCCTCACATGTTCATTCATCTCAATACGTGAAAGTGACAGGAGATCGTCGATCAGGCGGCGCATGCGCTCCGCCTGGCTCTTCATCAGCCCTAAAAACTTGACCCGCGCCTTCTCATCGTTCCGGGCAGCACCCATGATGGTTTCGAGAAAGCCAGTGAGTGCGGTGAGAGGTGTTCTCAACTCATGGCTGGCATTCGCCACGAAATCCGCGCGCATGCGCTCAATCTGCTGTTCGCGCGTCAGGTCCCGCAGCACGAGGAACGCGCCGCGGCCCACGCCCAGCGGTGACACATGCGCCCGGAACACACGCAGCATGGGCATGCGAAGCTCATAATCGACGCTCACCGCCTCCTCCCCCGCGGCGGCGGCGGCGACCGCCTCGAGCACGGCGGGGTTGCGGAGCGAGGCAGAGAGATGCAGGCCCTGGGGGTCCATCTCCAGAACCTCGCGCGCCAGGGCGTTCGCATGCAGGACACGCCCCTGCGCATCGACCATGAGGGCGGGGTCCGGCAGGGCGCGGACCACGTCTTCAGCCGAAGGACCCGTTTGCGGCAGCGGCGCGGCTGCAGTCTCCGGCTGGGGCTGGTTGTTTCGGCTGAAGGGCCACATGATCCTGATCAATGGACGGATGAACTGCATTGCTGCAGGATTAGGCGATCCGTATGACAGATTCACCCGGCGGAGCATAGCACCATGGCCAGCCTGCCCTTCGACCCCGAAATGCAAGCCTTTCTGGATGAGCAGGCGCGGCTCAACGGCCCCTGGGACATGCACTGGCCGCTCGAGCGCCAGCGCAAGGAATGGGAAGCGCAGTGCCGCCGCTCCCGCGCCAGAAGGCCGGAGCGGCTGATGGTGGAGGACCTCGATGTCGAGGGCATCCATGTCCGCATCTACCGGCCGCCGGGCGAGGACCCCAAGCCCTGCCTGCTCCATGCCCATGGCGGCGGCTGGACAACGGGCTCCTGCGAGACGCAGGACGACCTCGTGGCCGAGATCGCGGACCAGGCGGATGTGGTGGGCGTGCTCTTCGACTATCGCCTGGCGCCCGAACACCGCCACCCCGCCCAGATCGCGGATGCCCGGACGGTGCTGGACTGGGTCAGGAGCACGGGCCGCGCCATTGGCATCGACCCGGCGCGCATCGTGCTCTCGGGCGACAGTGCCGGCGGCCAGATCGCGGCGGGCCTCGCCCTTTCGCTGGCGGCAGAGAAGGCGGAGCGGCCGCGGGGAATGGCGCTGATCAATCCGGGCCTCGGCGCCGACATGGACCTGCCGTCCTTCCACGCCAACGAAAACGCGCCGGGCCTGAGCCGCACCGAGATGCTGGGCTATCTCGAAGCCTTCCTCGGGCCCCGGGGCTCACCCGGCTGGAGCGACCCGCTGGCGCTTCCAAATCTCGCCATCGATGTTTCGGGGCTGCCGCCCACCTTCATCACGGCGGCAGGGCATGACCCGCTGCATGACGATGCGGTGGTCTTCCACAGGAAGCTCCTGGCCCAGGGGATTCCCGCGGTGCTGCGGGAGGAGCCGGCTCTTGCCCACTCCTACTGGCGGGCCCGCCATGCGAGCACGGCTGCGATGGCGGGCTTCAAGGCAATCGTCGAGGCGGTGCGGCAGCTGGGGCACGAGGGGCTGATCAGAGCACCGTGACCCGGGCGCCGATCCGTATATGGCGGTAAAGCTCGCTCACGTCCTCGTTCAGCATCCGGATGCAGCCCGAGGAGGCGGCCTTGCCGATGGAGGACGGCTCATTGGTGCCGTGGATGCGGTAGATCGAGGAGCCGAGGTAGATGGCGCGCGCGCCCAGCGGGTTGTCGGGGCCGCCTGCCATGAAGGCGGGAAGGTCCGGGCGGCGCTTGCGCATGGACTGCGGGGGGCGCCAGTCCGGCCACTTGGCCTTGGCGGAGACCTCATGCGAGCCCTTCCACTCAAAGCCGCGCTTGGCGCTCGCCACGCGGTACATCACGGCCTCGCCATTGCCGAGGACGAAGTAGAGCCGGTTGGCCGTGGTATCCACGATGATATCGCCCGCCTCGTCCGAGGTCTCGTACGCCACGATCTTGCCGCGCTTGAAGGCGGGGGCTTCGGCCACATCCGCCGTGGCGCTGGCCGAGGCCGGCACGATGATCATGCCGGCCTGTGCCGCGTCCAGCTGGCTGGGCGAGACGGAGCCCGCGAAGGCCGTGGTGGTGAGGAGGCTAAGGCCGAGGATGGCGCCGGTCAGCGTGGAGAGGATCTTGTTCATGGCCGTTGTTCCCTGACTTTTGTTATGCCCGCCGGTCTATCGCGCCCGCCCTGAACCATGTCTGAGCGTCAGATTTATCTGGCGTTCATGTTTGCTTTCGATGTCCACCCTTGTAATTGTGAAGGCGTCCGGCGGCTGTGCCGTCCGTCACACCGCCGATTTTTTGCCGAGGGGCTTCATGACAATCACGACCATCCGCGATTTTCCCCGCAAGGTGCGGGAGATCGAGAACATCTGGATACCGCTCTCCGATGGAACGAAGCTTGCCGCACGCATGTGGCTTCCGGAGGATGCGGAGGCCGACCCCGTTCCGGCCCTTCTCGAATACCTCCCCTACCGAAAGCGCGACGGCACGCATGAGCGCGATGCGCTGACACACCCCTATTTCGCCGGCCATGGCTATGCCGCGGTGCGCGTCGACATGCGCGGCAATGGCGACTCAGGGGGGCTGATGCATGACGAGTACGCCAGGCAGGAACAGGATGACGCGCTCGAGGTCATCGACTGGCTCGCCAAGCAGAAATGGTGCTCCGGCAAGGTCGGCATGTTCGGCATCTCCTGGGGCGGCTTCAACGCGCTGCAGGTGGCCGCGCGCAAACCCCCGGCGCTGAAGGCGATCATCACCATCTGCTCCACCGATGACCGCTACGCGGACGACGTCCACTACAAGGGCGGCACGGTGCTGAACGAGATGATGGGCTGGGCGGCGACCATGCTGGCCTATTCCTCGCGTCCGCCCGACCCCAAGATCGTCGGCAACCGCTGGCGCAAGATGTGGATGGAGCGGCTGGAGAACGAGCCATTCCTCGTCATCCCCTGGCTCGAGCACCCGCACCGCGACGCCTACTGGAAGCATGGCTCGGTGTGCGAGGACTATGCGGCGATCGAGGCGCCGGCCCTCATCGTGGGCGGCTGGAACGATGCCTACTCCAACGCCATTCCGCGGCTGATGCGCGGCATGCGCACCACCAGGAAGGCGATCATCGGGCCCTGGGCGCACAAGTACCCGCATTTCGCGGTGCCGGAACCGCGCATCGGCTTCCTGCAGGAAGCGTTGCGCTGGTGGGACCAGTGGCTGAAGGGCCAGAACACCGGCGTCTCGCGCGATCCGGAGTTCCGCTACTATGTGATGGAGCCGTGGAAGCCCGGAAGTTTCCCCACGCGCATCAGCGGACGCTGGCTTGGCGACAGTTTCTGGGGCTTCGGCCATGTCGACACCAAGAAGTGGTGGCTGAACACGGGCGGCATCGGCCCCACCCCGGGAACGGAAATGCCGATCCCCATCTCCTCGAAGCAGACGACGGGTGCCGATGGCGGGGAATACTGCATCATCTGGCTTGGCCCCGAGTTCCCGGGCGACCAGGCGAAGGATGACGCACAGTCGATCACCTTCGATACGCCCGCCCTTCTCACTGACATCGACATCGTGGGCCAGCCCGCCGTCGAACTCGAGTTCGAGGTGGACAGGCCGGTGGCGCACATCGCGGTCAGGCTCAACGATGTCTGGCCCGACGGGGCGGTCTCCCGCATTACATATCAACTTCAGAATCTTTGCATGCGGGACAGCCGCGAGCTGCCCATGCCGCTCGAACCCGGCAAGCGCTACAAGATGAAGATCAAGCTCGATGACATCGCCTGGCGGCTGCCCAAGGGGCACAAGCTGCGCGTGGCGATCTCGACCTCCTACTTCCCGATGATGTGGCCAGCGCCCGAACCCGTGACGCTCACCGTCTATGCCGGGAAGTCCCAGCTTCACCTGCCGATCCGCAAGGATGTGGCGAATGAGGCGCCCTTGTCATGGGTTGGCGCGGAAGCGGCACCGGCGGCTGAAACGACGGAAGTGAAGGCGCCCTGGCACAAGCGCGAGACCACGGTGGACGAGGCGACGGGCGAGATGCGGATCGAGATCGCCGATGACTTCGGCGAGCAGGAGCTGCACCCGCACGGGCTGATCATCCACGGCGCGGGCCGCGAGAGCTATTCGATCCTGCCCGATGACCCGCTCTCGGCCAAGATGGAAACCCACTGGACCGAGGAACGCCGGAGGGGCACATGGCATGTGCGCACCGAGACCTATGGCCGGATGACCGCCACCAAGACGCATTGGGTGATCTGGGGCAAGATCGAGGCCTTCGAGGGGAAAAAGAAGGTGTTCGAGAAGGAATTCGACAAGAAGATTCCGAGGCTGTTGCAGTAGGGGGCGGCGCCCGCGGCCCCACACCTACCCCGGCATTGCCGGGGCCCCCACCACACCCCGGGTGGGGGGGAGGACGTGAGAGGAAGTTTATAAGTGTAAGTTATTGAAAAGTCTG
>JBEILC010000076.1:0-12527 GCA_040379425.1 Hyphomicrobiales bacterium | reverse complement strand
CGGCCTTTGATCTCCCGCAAGGCCGGTTCCTCACCATTCTCGGCCCGTCGGGCTCGGGCAAGACCACGCTGCTGCGCATGATCGCGGGGTTCCAGCGCCCCACCTCCGGTCACATCCTCATTGGCGGAAAGCCGGTCGACGAGGTGCCGCCGGACCGCCGCTCGATCGGCATGGTGTTCCAGAAGCTCGCGCTCTTCCCGCACATGACGGCTGCCGAAAACGTCGCCTTTCCGCTCAAGATGCGGCGCTTCGATCCGGCCTCGATTCCTGGACGCGTGAAGCAGTTCCTCGAACTTGTGCGGCTCGATGGGCTTGGCTCCAGGCGCATCCATGAACTCTCCGGCGGGCAGCAGCAGCGCGTGGCCATTGCGCGCGCGCTGGTTTTCGAGCCCGAACTCCTGCTTCTCGACGAGCCGCTTGCGGCTCTGGACCGCAAGCTGCGCGAGGAGATGCAACTCGAGTTCCGCCGCATCCAGAAGGAGCTGGGTGTGACCACCATCAATGTAACGCATGACCAGCGCGAGGCCTTGGTCGTCTCCGATGACATCATCATCATGGAGGGCGGCAGGATCCGCCAGCATGCAAGCCCGGCTGTCATGTACCGTTCGCCTGCGGATGAATTCGTCGCGCGCTTCATCGGTGTTTCAAGCGTGATCGAGGGGGGCGCCACGGAGGGCGGGCTGACGCGCGAAGGCGTTGCGCTGGCGGGCATGCCATCACCCGGCGTCCTCCCCGGCATGGCTGCGCGCGGCGTGATCCGCGCCGAACAGATCAGGATTTCATCCGCGCAGGCAACGCTTGCCGGCTGCGCGACGGTCCTTGGCGGAACCGTGGCCGATGTGATCTTCGAGGGTGAACGCCTGCTTTACGTCATCCAGGTACCGGCACTGTCGCAGACGATCCTCGTCTATCATCACGACCCCGAAAGCAGCGATGTGTTTGCGGTCAATGCACCCGTCAAGCTTGGCTGGCGCACCCGTGACATGATCGTGTTTGAAGCGAAGCCCCGCGAGGGACAATGATCAACCAAACAAGGAGGAACTGACATGACACACAAGATGGGAAGGATGTCCCGCCGCCATCTGCTGGCGGGCAGCAGCGCAGCACTTCTCGCCGCGGGCATGGGCACACGCGCCATGGCGAGCGAGCCCGATAAGCCCGCCGAGATCATCGTGCGCGCCTGGGGTGGATCATGGGTGGATTCACTGAAGGCCGGTGTTTCCGATCCCTTCACCAAGCTCACCGGCATTGCGGTCCGCCATGACCTCACGGAGGACAATGAGATCAGGCCAAAGGTCTGGGCTGCGGTGGACCAGGGCCGCGTGCCTCCTATCCACATCAACTGGGACACGACGACCAATGCCACCAAGTCCGCGCTGCGTGGCATTACGGTCGATCTCTCCGATCTCCCGAACCTCAAGAACGCCATGGAAACCGCCAAGCCCGTGGGCCTCGACGGGTTCCCGATGATCAACACATACGGCTATGTCTATGTGCTGGCCTACCGTCCGGAGGCATTCCCCAACGGCGCGCCAAAGTCGTGGAAGGAACTGCTCGACCCGCGCCTCAAGGGCCGCGTTGCCTTCTACAATGACGGCATCGGCATGCACTTCCCCGCCCAGGTGGCGGGCGGCGGCAAGCTCGAGGACATTCCCGGCAACATGGCGCCCGCCTGGGAGTTCATCAAGCAGCTGAAGGCGCAGAGCCCGCTGCTCGGCGAGGATCCGGACTTCACCACCTGGTTCCAGAAGGGCGAGATCGATGCAGCCTGCACCATCTCCACCAATGCGCGCGAGGCCAAGAAGAACGGCATCAACGTCGCATGGACCGTGCCGGAGGAAGGCTGCAAATACGACACCGACGGCTTCTGGATTCCGAAGGGCCTGCCGGCGAACGAAGAGTACTGGGCAAAACAGTACATCAACCTGGCGCTCTCGGTCGAATCCCAGCAGATCTGGCTTGACGGACTTGGCCTTCCCGGCGTGATCCCCGGCGTGAAGCCGCCGGCTGACCTGGTGGGAGACCCGTCCTATCCGACCAAGCCTGAGGACTTCGCGCGCCTGATCCGGATTCCGGGCAAGGTGCAGGTGGAAAACGAAAGCGAGTGGTTCGCCACCTTCAAGTCCATCATGCAGGGCTAAGCACGACCATGGCGGAGCAGGGCGCTTTGCCTTGCTCCGCCACCCTTTGCCCGAACGGTCAACCGGACAGATCATGCCGCCCAGCATCAAGGCCCGATACCCGCTCACCTGGCGTGTCATGGACGCGCTTGAGTGGCTGGCAGACCGGTTGTGGCCGCGCGCCATGTCCCGCCATACGGGCTGGCTGCTGATCGCGCCATCTCTCATTCTCGTCGCCTCGCTGGCCTATGGCATGATCGGTGTCGCCGATACGTCGCTGCGCACGCTCGATACCGAAACCTTCCGCATGTCCGAGAGCTGGAGCCTCGCCAATTACCAGAAGGCGGCGCAGTCCGATGTCTATCTCACCGTGGCGTTGCGCTCGCTCTACGGTGCGGTGCTGACCACGGCGCTCACCCTCATCCTCGCCTTTCCCTATGCCTATGTGATGGTCCGCACACGCAGCGCCTTCACCCGCAAGCTGCTGCTGATCTCCCTGTTCCTGCCCTTCTTCATCGGCCAGGTGGTGCGCGCCTATGGCTGGCTGATCATCCTCGGCAATGACGGCATCGTGAACCATGCCATCGGTCTTGCGGGCATCCCGCCGCAGCGTTTCCTGTTCAACTTCCCGGCCGTGGTCTTTGGCCTCGTGCAATACATGCTGCCCTTCGCCGTGCTGATGCTGGCGCCAGCACTCACCGCCATCGCGGAAGAGGTTGAAACCGCCGCCAAGTCGCTGGGCGCGAGCTGGCCCAGGACCATGTGGCATGTCGTGCTGCCCATGGCCCGCCCCGGCCTCATCGGTGCGGGCCTCGTCGTGCTCACCCTTTCGCTCACGGACTTTGCCATGCCCGCCAGGCTGGGCGGCGGCTCGCAGGATTTCATCGCAAACGCGATCTATGACCAGTTCTTCCGCACCTCCGATTCAGGCCTCGGCGCGGCGCTGACCTTGCTGCTGGTCATGACCGGCACGTTCCTCGCCGGCGTCATACTGTCAGTCTTTGGCGCTGGCACGCTGGCCGTGGGCAAGCGCCCATGATCAGCGCCTCCCAGCGCTTCTGGTTCTGGGCTGTCGTGTGGGTGTCGCTCGTCACCCTGTCGGCCCCGACGTTCGTGGTGCTCGGCGCATCCTTCACGGCGGGCAACATCATCGCCTTTCCACCGGAAGGATTTTCGCTCAAGTGGTACGAGAAGATCGTGCTGGCGCGTGATCTGCGGCAGGCGTTCCTCCGTTCGCTTACCGTCTCCCTCATCTGCACGCTGATCGCGGTGCCCGCCGGCACGCTCGCAGGGATCGCGCTGGCCCGCTACCGGCTGCGCTTCGGCAATGGTCTGCAGATGTATCTGCTGCTGCCCTTCACCATTCCGCTCATCGGCTCCGGCATCGGCCTCATGATCATGTTCGGCGAGTTGGGCGCCTTGGGCTCGCTCTGGCCGGTGGGCTTTGCCTGTGCGGTCATCAACCTGCCCTTCATGATCTGGTCGGTGTCCTCGAGTGCCGCCCTGCTCGATCCCGATCTCGAGCACGCCGCTGCCAATTGCGGCGCGGGGCGCGTGCAGACCTTCATATATGTGACGCTCCCCGCCGTGATGCCGGGAGTGATCACGGGCTCGCTTCTGATGTTCATCCTGGCAATGAACGAGTTCCTGGTGAGCCTGCTTCTCGTCGATGCCCGCACGGTGACGCTACCGGTGCAGATCTACAATTCCATACGCTCCATCATCACGCCCGATCTCGCGGCGGTTTCGGTGGTCTTCATCGCCATGGCCGCGCTTGCCATCGCGCTGCTGGACAGGCTCGTGGGCCTCGAAATCTTCTTGAAGTCGAAATGACTGCACACAGGGAAACAGCCCGATGACCGACGTCAATGTCCAGAACCTGAAGGGCCTCTCTGCAGCGGAGCGCGCCGCGCTGACCATGCGCTCAGAGGCGGATCTGTCGTTCTATCTGGAACGCACCAGGCCCATCATCGATGCCGTGCGCAATGAGGGCGATGCAGCGCTCGTGCGCTTCGGCCAGGAACTCGACAAGGCCAGGAAGCTGAGCAGGGAGACGCTGAAGGTTTCCGACGCCGAGTTCGACGAGGCCTTCACGCTCGTGGGCAAGGATCTGGCGGACGCGATCCGCTACGCCATCGAGAATATCCGCAGCTTCCATGAGGAACAGCTGCCGGAACCCATGTGGCTCAAGGAGATCAGGCCCGGCGCCTTTGCAGGTGACCGCTACCTGCCCATCAATTCCGTCGCGCTCTATGTGCCGCGCGGCAAGGGGTCCTTTCCCTCCGTCACCATGATGACCTCCGTTCCGGGTGTCGTCGCGGGTGTGCCGAACCTCGCTATCTTCACGCCGCCGGGCCCTGATGGAAAGGTCGATGCCGCGACCCTGGTGGCGGCGCGCATCGCAGGGGTCAGCACCATCTACAAGGCAGGCGGCGCTCAGGCCGTGGCGGCAGCCGCCCATGGCACGGAGACGGTGCGCAAGGCACAGAAGATATTGGGCCCAGGCAGCCCCTGGGTCGTCGCCGCGAAGCGCCTTCTCGCGGGCGTCATCGATCCCGGCCTTCCCGCCGGCCCTTCCGAGGCGATCATCCTCGCGGATGATACGGTGCATGGCGGGCTCGCCGCGATGGACCTCCTCATCGAGGCCGAGCATGGTCCGGACAGTTCCGCCTGGCTCGTCACGGACTCCCCGCGCGTGGTGGAGGAGGCGCTCGCCGCCTTGCCCGATCTGTGGAGCAGGATGACGGAGCAGCGCGTGCAATTCTCGCGCACCGTTCTCACCGGCCGCTCAGGCGGCATCATCCTGGCGCGGTCCATGGCGGATGCCTGCGACTTCGTGAATGAATATGCGCCCGAACATCTCGGGATCCTTTCGGAGAAACCTTTCGAGTATCTGGGCGAGATCACGGAAGCTGCGGAGGTGCTGCTCGGCACACACACGCCAGTGTCGATCGGCAATTTCGGCCTCGGACCCAATGCCGTGCTGCCCACCTCCAAGGGTGCGAACACGCATGGCCCCCTGTCGGTGAGTGACTTCATGCGGCGCAGTTCCGTCGGCTACGTGACGGCGAAGGGCTATCCACCGCTCGCATCTGTGGCCCACCGGCTCGGCACCTATGAAGGCTTCTCCTCGCATGTGAATGCGGTAAGCAGCCTTCGCAACCGCTACCTGAAGGGCTGACCGGGCGATGAAGGGCATCCTGAACGCGGATGATTTCCAGGCGGCAGCGCGGCGGCGTCTTCCGAAAATCTTCGCCGATTACATCGAAGGCGGCGCATTTTCCGAAACGACGCTGTCCCGCAACCGTGCCGATCTCCAGCAGATCCGTCTCCGCCAGCGGGTTCTGGCGCCCGTGGGTGATCTGGATCTCAGCACGTCGTTGCGCGGCGAGAAGCTGGCACTGCCCTTCGGTCCCGGCCCGGTTGGCTTCATGGGGCTCTACCGCCGTGGCGGAGAGATTGCAGTGGCGCGCGCGGCCATGAAGGCTGGCGTTGCCTCCGTGCTCTCCAGCTTCTCGATCGCCGGTCTTCGCACCGTCACGGCGGCAACCGGCAAAGCGCCTGACTTCCAGCTCTATCTTGACCGCGACGCGGAGGTGAATGCAGAACGCCTCGAGGCGGCCCGCGAGGTGGGTGTCCGGCGCATCTTCTTCACCGTGGATACTGCCGTCACCTCGGTGCGGGAGCGGGATGTGCGCAATGGGTTCCGTTCGTTGGACAGCCTCACGCCGGGCCTTCTCTGGCAATTCGCCCAGCGCCCCGCCTGGTCATTCGACGTTCTGCGGGGCGGTTTCCCGCAGGTCGAACTCGCCGCGGGACGCCCCGAATACGGGCGCGGCGCACTGGCCCAGGCGCGAAACCTTTCGTCCCGCCTCGAAACCAATCTGACCTGGGATATGCTGCGTGACCTGCGTGGCAAATGGCAGGGCGAACTCATCGTCAAGGGACTGATGGACGCCGATGACATGCGCATGGCGCGCGACTGCGGCGTGGATGGCATCGTGGTGTCAAACCATGGTGGCCGCCAGCTCGATCATGGCTGTTCCACCATCAGCAAGGTGAAGGCAGCGCGCCACGCCATCGGACCAGACCTTTCGCTTTATGTCGATGGCGGCTTCCGGCGGGGAACGGACATCATCAAGGCGATTGCCCTCGGTGCGGACTTCGTTCTCCTCGGCCGGCCCTTCGCATGGGCGGTTGCAAGCGGCGGAGAACCAGCCGTGGACCATCTGTTTTCAATTCTGGAAAATGAGATCGCCATCACGCTGCAGCTCATGGGCCTCAACTCGGTGCGGCAGCTGGCGGTGCTGGGGGATGCGGCTCTTGAGCCCGCGTGGGTAACAACGTGATGAAATACCGCGTGGAAGAGGGCAAGGGCCCGCTCATCGCGCCGCTCCCCTTCTCGGACGCCGAATATGCTGCCCGCCTGGCGAAGCTCCGCTCGGCGATGCGGGCCGAAGGGCTCGATGTGTTTGTCGCATTCAGCCCCGAGAACATCTTCTGGCTCACCGGCCATGACAGCCCGGCCTATCACTATGTGCAGGCCTGTGTGGTCAGCCTCGATGATCCGCCGGTCAATGTGCTGCGGCGGATCGATGCGACCAACACGCTGCTCCGCTCCTGGGCGCGCCGCGCGGCCTCTTATGGCGATTCAGATGAGCCGATGGAGGTGCTGGCCGGTGTGATCCAGGAGATGAAAGGCGCCCACGCGCGGATCGGCGTTGAGACTGACAGCTTCTTCGTGAGCGCCAGGCGCTTCGAAATCCTGCGCAAGCTGCTGGGCCGCAGTCTCGTGCCCGCCCAGCTGGTCGAGCCGCTGCGCCTCATAAAGTCGGCGGAGGAATTGGGCATGATCCGCGCCGCGGCCCGCCTCACCAAGGCCGCGATGGAAACGGCCGTCGGCATGGCTCGCGAGGGTGTGAACGAGAATCACATCGCCGGTGCCGTATGGAACACGCTTGTCTCCATGGGTAGCGAGTTTCCGGGGCTCCCGCCCTTCATTGTGAGCGGTCCACGCACCAGCCTTGGCCACGCGACATGGGCAGGCCATGTTCTCGCCAAGGGCGACCCGGTCGTGTTCGAGATTCCGGGAACCGTCAACCGCTATGTCGCGCCGCATTTCCGTTCAGGCTCGGCCGGCGCGCCGTCGGCTGAGATGCGGCGGCTTGAGGCGGCGGTGCTGGACTCGCTTGAACTGCTCATCAGGGCGATCAGGCCGGGCGCAATCGCCGGGGACGTTCACCAAAAGAGCGTCGAGAACTTCGCCCGCCACGGCTATAAGGTCGCTCACCGCAGCGGTTATTCGGTTGGCGTAAACTATGCGCCGGACTGGGGCGAGGGCAATCTCTTCTCGATTGTCACCGGCGAGACCCGCCCCTTCCAATCCGGCATGGTGTTCCATCTGGTTCCCGGAATCTATGTTCCACCGGACTTCGTGGTCGTGATTTCTGAAACAGTGATTGTCACGGATGCGGGCGCGGAAGTGATCACGGATTTCCCGAGGCGGCTGTTCTCGTGCTGAAATCTGAAGTCAGTGCCGTCACAGGAAACAATTGAGCTGGACAGTGGGCGGAGCCTGGAGAAAATGTCCCTGCTCACAACAGGAGTTAGGCGGCTATGGTGAAGAGAGACATAGAAAAGGATTACCCTCTCCATGAGTTCATCGCCAAGCTGAGGCGTTTGGCCGATGCACTTGAGAGCGGCTCACGGTTCGAAATCATGGTTGCCGGCGAAAGGGTGTATGTGCCCGCCAGGGCGGCATGCAGCATCGAGCATGAGCGCGGCGATGAGGAGGAGGAAATCGAATTTCAGATGAGGTGGTCCATCAAGTCTTGAGGCGTTCCGAAGGCTCGTGCGCGAGGGCGGAGGCCGGTCGAGAGTCGAAAGCACAAGTATTGCCTTGATTTGAGCAGATTCAGTACTTATGTCATGTTGATCGGATTTGCCGTCAGACAGTTTCCTTCGCGCCTGGCAAGCGCCTATGATGACCTTCTCTCTAATTTTCGATGACCACGCCGCGCCACAAACGGTGGCGCGGCCAACCATTATGACAATTGAAGGGAAATCGTCATGACCATTGGAACAGTAAAATTCTTCAATACCACAAAGGGTTTCGGCTTCATTGCTCCGGAAACCGGTGAAAACAAGGTGTTCGTGCACATCACCGCCGTTGAACGCGCAGGAATGGGCAGTCTCGTTGAAGGCCAGAAGGTCTCATTTGAGGCGGTACATGATCGCAAGAGCGGGAAGACAGCCGCAGAGAGCCTTCAGAACGCTTGATTGATGGGTGTCGTGACCACGGATGTACTGGCACGCACTCTGTCGAACACCACACTGTAAAGAAGGGTCGGGTTCACCCCCGGCCTTTTTTGCTTAAGGTCATAAGGATCATTGAAGAATGACAATCTCAGCCGGCAAGCAGAATCTCCTTCAAACCGTCCGCACGAAATCACAGGTGAAGGGCGATATCACGAATGAGGCTGCGCGAGCCATTATTCGCATCGAGGCAGAACGTCAGTCTGCCAAGACAGCCAGGCTCCGCGAGGCGCGCCTCGCCGTCCAGGCTCTACAGCCTGATGCCGTGCCTGAAAGAAGAGCGCGCACCCGCAAGGATCCGCCCAAGCCGCGCTGAAACTCTGCCCTTCAGCGAACGCCACTGCTCAGAGCAGAGCTTCCGCCAGCAACTTCTTCGCAAGAATGACCGCCGCCGGGCCGTTTGCCGCTGTGCCGTCCGCGCCTGGTTCGGCAACCCAGTGAGGGTTATGCTGGATGGCTGATCCACCAACAATGAGTCCGGCCTTCGGGTTGACGGAGTGTGCGCGGATCTTTCTGATGGCTGACCGCAGCCCCTTCATGTTCGTATCGAGGTTCAGCGAGAAGCCGACCACACCAAGCCACTCCTGCGCGACGATCGCGTCCAGTCTCTCCGCATCAGGCCCGGTGCAGGTCCACACATGCCACCCGCTTGACCTGAAGAACCGTTGGATGATGCTGTTTCCGAGGCTATGCCCCTCACCCGGTGCGCCTACCGGCAGGATTCTGCGTTTCTCGTCCTGATCAGGAATATCGCTGAGGCCCTCGAAGGACATCACGAGGCGCTGCAATCGCGCTACCCCCAGCGTCACGTCAACGAAATCGATCCGGTCCTGGTCCCAGAGGTCCCCCAGATGGGCGGCGGTAGGCCCAAGAAGCTCCGTATAAAGATCATCGGGCGTCGCGCCACGGTCTTTCAGTGATAGAATGAAGCTTGCCGCAGTATCGCTTTCTGGCCCGAGAAGGATGCGTCCGAGCTCAAGAATTTCGGACGGTCCGGTTACAGGGTGCGCAGCACTCTTCTCATGCGCGTGGCCGTGAAGTGCGAGAAGCCGTGGCACGGCATAATCAGAAACGATATGGGTCAGTTTCTGATAGCGGAGCTCAGGGGAATCGACATCCAGGTCCAGTGGCGGAGCGGCACTGAACGCCACGCCCGGAATGAAGAGCTGCTGTTCCGGGCCCCCAGGCGGCTCCGTGCGTGACTGGTCGTAGTCCTCTGCCATCCCTGATTCCATTCTGGCTGTTTTCAGCTCTCAGTTGGCCGATCCAGACATGCAAAGGATAGAATGACTTTCTTGATCGCGTAAACGGGCAATCAGGACACTGTTGAAAGCAGGCACAGCCAGGGGCTGCAGAAGGTGATCACAAGATCGTGAAAGGCGGGCATGCCATGCGCCAAAGGCACCCGTGAGCGGCGGCCGTATGGAGCGGCAATGTGGCGTTTGCGGCCGATGCGCGGATTTGCTTCGATCTACGGGAAGACGGCTGAGCTGGAGTCCGCAATTGCCTGAGGGACATACGATACATCGTGCCGCGCTTGACCAGCGTCCGATGCTGGTTGGGCGCCGCCTTGACGTCTCCTCGCCGCAAGGGCGGTTTCTGGAAGGCGCAGAACGCCTCGACGGGAAAATCTGCACTGGCATCGAAGCCTATGGAAAGCACTTGCTCTATGGCTTTGGTGATGAAGCGCTCCACATTCACCTGGGCCTGTTCGGCCTGTTCAGAACCCAGAAATGTCCCGCGGCGGAACCCAAGGGCGCAGTGCGTGTACGCATGATGAGCAAGTCGCATTGTGTCGACATCAACGGGCCAAATTGCTGCGAGATCTTGAGCGTGCGGGAGAGGCTGGAACTGATCGCGCGTATCGGACCAGACGTGCTGCGTTCCGATGCCGATCCCGATCGTGCCTGGTCACGGATCAGCAGGAGCAAGACGCAGATCGGGATCTTGCTGATGGATCAGTCAGTGATCGCGGGGATTGGCAACATTTACCGTACCGAGATTTTGTGGCGCCAGAAGGTAAGCCCGGAGACGCCAGGAAACGCGATCACGCGGGAAGTATTCGACAGATTGTGGTCCGATGCGGTGCATCTTCTCAACATTGGCGTGAAGGCCAACGCGATCATCACGGTCGACGGTGTGAAGAAGGCGCGCAGCCGTTATGGCGAGCGCGTGAATATCTTCAACAAATCCCAGTGCCCGTCCTGCGCATCGGATATCCGCCACCTGGAGATGGGCGGACGCAGAGCCTACAGCTGTGACACCTGTCAGCAACCCTCATAAGGACCGCTTCACCACCGCGTTGTCACAGACGAGCGGGAGATGGCGCCAATCCGCGTTCAGTCTTCCATCATGGCGAGTGCAGCCTGGCGCACACCGGGCTTCAGTCGCAGGAACAGCAGCCGGGCCTTCTTGATGTCGCTCTCGGCCCGGCTGTCGGCGGCCCTTCGGAGGGCGATGGTCGTGGGATGGGCAGCCCCCGCGATGAACGCCAGTGCCTTGGCGAGCCTGCCGATTGGCATGATGTCGATGTCTGCGCCGTTGATCGGCATTGTTCAGAAATCCGCCAGCGTCAGCGTGTATGACCCCTGACGCCGATGGCCATAGGCCCGGATGGCGGCGCGGCATATCGTGTCACGATTGCGGTCGCATGCGGCCAGGAGAGGCTCGGGGCCGGCAAGGGATCCGTCATCGAGAGTGCGCAGCGCGTTCCGCTCGATAAAGAATGCTACGTCCTTCGTGTGTTCGCAACCCGAGAAACGCACGCATCTCCGTGTCGCGTCGAAGCTGCGGCTGAGGTTGGGGAACTCGCGCGGCATCAGGATCCCTTTGGCTTTCGTGCAGGCTTTGGGCGCGCAGCCGGAGGACCCGCCGCCGCGAGTTCCGCATCGCGCTTCAGCCGTTGTTCACGCAGCGAGGCGGTGATCCGTGCGCGGTGTGCGATCTCCGCTTCGCGTTGGACTTGCGCCACGCTGGCGCTCTTCTTCTTGATCTGATCTTTGTTCATCGTGGTATCCTTCCTTGTTCATGAGCCGGGCGAAAGCGATTTGCTCCGCACCGGGAATTGGCCATGCTAGAGGTCTTGCCTGTCCGCCGCGGCAAGACACAGAAAGTGAGTTCATGGCGAATCATCCGCCTCCCGCCAGCTTCCAGCAGCATCTGCCTGTTCCGGAGGCCGGCTACCGCACGGCCATCGCCATCAAGCACGAGGGACGGATGACGGAAGTCCTCGTCACCTTCGCGCTCCGCGGCCATGAGGGCACATACGCGAACTATGCCGCCCCGTGCCCGCGCTGTGCCGCGGGTGAGATCGTGGTGCAAGTTGAACTCACCGCTGAAGGCGGCTTTGTCCAAGCCCCGGCTTGCCCGGCGCTGTGCCTCGATTGTGAGGATGCCCTTGATGCCATTCTGGAGCCCAGCGCCGGCCCGGGCGTCGGAGACGAACCCGGCGACCGAGCAACGCTTGGCAGATATCTGAAGGCCATGACGACGCGCAGCTGGCACTGATCAGGCCAAGTTACTTCTTCTTTCCGCTGTTCGATGGCTTACCGAATGCCTTCTGTGCCGAGAACATCGATCCCGTTGCGGCAGGCTTTGCCTTTTCCGGCTTCGGCTTCTTCTTCTCGCGGTTGCTCCGCTGTTCGCCCTTGGCCATGTCCGTGATCCTTTGCGTGAGAGAGAGGGAACCGAAGGGGATGTTCCCGCGGTTCTAGATGGTTTATGGCTAGCCCCTGAGGCCGGTGTCGCCGCGATGGATGCCGCTTCCTGCTGCCTGCCGCTCACGTGTGGAAACGGGCTCTGGCAGTTACCAATAATGAGTGACTGAAGTCATTTCAGATGGGCCTTCAGGGGCAAACAATCAAGCGAAAGCTCGAGGGTCCAAGCAGCCAGAACCCAGCCGTTGACTGCCGGGTGGGCGTGGATCGTTGTGGAAGGTTGGTCCCATAGCTGTTAGAGCGGAATGAGGCTTGACGGAATCAGGAGGGATTCCCGGCGCATTGAAAGTGTGATTCAAACTGGCCACTGGGCGGAGGCCAGTTTCGATGACCAAGCCATATCCGATGGAGTTGCGTGAACGGGCGGTGCGTTTTG
>JBEILC010000075.1:0-12597 GCA_040379425.1 Hyphomicrobiales bacterium | reverse complement strand
CGGCCCGCCAGCTCCCGCCCGAGTTTTGCCGCGAACCACGGGAAGGCCAGCACCGCCACCTGGCCGGAGCCGGCCACCACCAGCCAGGCCGGGAACATCAGCCCCTCGACGCGGAACACAATCAGGGCCTGCGCCAACAGATAGAGAATGTTGAATCCGAGCATCACCTGCATCGGGCCGATGCCGCGCCGTGCCAGGCGGTCCGCGATGAGCCCTGCCGTGAAGATACCCACCATGAAGGCAACCGCCATCCAGAGGAGATGGCGCGCCACCTCCTCCCGCGACAGCTCCATCACGTCACGCAGCCACGGTCCGGCCCACAGCGTCTGCACGCCGATCTGCACGCCGGAGGTGAGCCCTAAGAGCGGCGCCACACGCCAGAACAGCGGGGTCTTGAGGATCGCCAGCATCTCCGCGAACTGGCTTCGAAGCGGTGCTGGTTCACCCACCGTATCCTTGCGCGGTGCGGCGGCGAGGATCAGCAGGGCCGCCAGCATGATGAGGCCCGCGAAAACCACGAAGGCATTGCGCCAGCCGATCAAGGCCACGAGATATTGCGTGGGCTCGGTGGCCACCACGAGGCCCATGGCGCCGAAGGACATAATCGCCGTATTGGCGAGCGAGCGGCGCTCGCTGGGGACCCAGGTGGCGGATGACTTGTAGCTCGCCATCAGCCCCGCCGAGAAGCCGAGCCCGATGAGGGCGCGCGCCACGAAGAGGCTGAGGAACCCCTCCGCGAAGGCAAAGGCGAGGCAGCCGAGTGCTGCGATGGAGAGCAGCCCCGCCTGCACCTTGCGCGGCCCATAGCGGTCCAGCATCACGCCGAGGGGAAGCTGGAACAGTGCGAAAGCACCCAGATAAGCCGCCGTGAGCAGGCCCAGCGCCGCCGGGGTGAGGCCTAAGTCCTTCACCAGGTCAGGCGCCACCACCGCATTCACCGCGCGCAGCAAATAGGACATGAAATAGGCCGCGGCGAAGGGCAGCAGCGCGGTCAGCAGGATTCGCGGAAGTGTCATCACTGCAACAGTTTCTTCGCAATCGGCGGATAAGGCAATGCTGCGGCAAGTTTGCACTTGTGAATCGCCCGCAACGCCTTATGTGCGCCAACTCAAAGTTTCCTGGGGGATTTCCCGTGATCAGACGCGCCCTTACCTTCCAGCACATGGACGATGAACCGCCCGGCCTGTTCGGCCGCTTCCTCGAAGAGCAGGGAGCGGAGGTCGACGTTGTCATGCTGCACAGGGGCGAAGCGATTCCATCGCTCGCCCCCTATGATTTCCTGCTCGTCATGGGCGGGGCCATGGATGTGTGGGAGACGGAAGAGCACCCCTGGCTGAAGGATGAGATCGCCGCGGTGCGCGAATGGACGTGGACGCGGAACCGCCCCTACATGGGCGTGTGCCTGGGCCTGCAAATCCTGGCGCAGGCGCTGGGCGGCGAAGTGGGCCTCGCGCGTGCGGCCGAAGTGGGCTTCAGCAAGGTGGAACTCAACGCGCTGGGCCTTACGCACCCGATGATGCGGGGGCTTCAGCCCTCCTTCAAGGTCATGCAGTGGCACCATGCGGAGGTGACGAAGGTTCCCGCCGGTGCCGAAGTGCTGGCCTCCTCGGCGGTGAGCCCGGTTCAGATCATGTCCATCGGCCGCGACATCCTCGCCACGCAGTTCCACGGTGAGCTGACCCCGGCGCTGATCGGCCGCTGGGCGCTAATTCCGCAATATCTTGAATGGCTCGATGCCGCGATGGGCCCCAACGCCTATGCCCGCGTCAAGGCGCAGTCGAAGCCGCAGATGCCGAAGATCGAGCGCATGGGCCGGATCATGTTCCAGAACCTCATCGCCAACCGCCGGAGCCTGAAGGCGGCCGCCTGATCAGCGCAGCCCGTCCTCGCCCTTGATCTCGGAGACCTTGAGGCCGCCCACGCGCGGCAGGGGCCTTCCGCCCGTTGTCACCGCCACAGCGACCACGATCTCATTGGCGCGCGGCGCATCGGTGACGCGGACTTCCATGCCGTCGAAATGGCTCCTGACGAAGGCCGCATCCTTGTGGCCCAGCGGAATGTCCAGAACGACGCCCATGCCGCCGCGCTTCTTGGAGGATGGGATCAACGCAGCACCCTTGCCCAGGACTTTCCGGAAGGGTGCGCCGAGCTTGGGGTGAAGGATCGCGGCGGCATGTTCGAGCTCGCCGTTTTCGCCCACCGCGGCGGCCTTGCCATAGCTTTCAACCTGCTCGCCGGGAATGCCGAGCGCTTCGACGGCGCGCGCCGCAAGGCGGGCGCCCAGTTCCTCACCCACCTCGATCAGCTCGGACAAGTCTTCCTGGTAAGTCCCGGCGAATGGATTGGCGATGACGGCGATGGCTGCCGCACGGCGGATGGCGGGGGAGACCTCCCTGCCCTGTTCGGTGAGTGTTTCGTCCACCACCGTCAAGATCTTGCGGATGCGGGCTTTCATCTGAGGCCATCCTCTCCCTTGATCTCGCTTGCGGCGAGGCCGCCGGCACGGGCATGGACGCGCGGGCCCGTCGTCATCACCAGCGCCACCACCATCTCATTGGCCTTGGGCGCATCGGTGATGCCGGCCTCGATGGCATCGAAGTGGCTCCGCACATAAGAGGCATCGACATGGGTGACGGGACTGTCGAGCCTGGTTCCCGGCCCGCCCACCTTCTTGGTCGAGGGTACGATGGCCTTGGCGCCGCCCAGCACCTCGCGCATCGAATAACCGCCGGGCGCATGCCAGAGGGCGGCATGTTCAAGCTCGCCCGCCTCGCCCACGATCGATCCCTTGCCATAGCCTTCGATGGACTTGGGATCGCCGCCCAGCGCCGCGAGGAGCTTCCGCGCCATTTCGAGCCCCAGGGGCTTCAGGTCCTCCATGAAGGGCTGGATGTTTTCGTGATAGGCCCCGGCATAGGGGTTCTCGATCACCGCCAGGACAGCGCCGCGCCGCTGAGGCTTCTCAGGCACGGGCCCGCCTTCATGATGGATCTCCTCCACCGAGACGAGGAATTTTCTCACCTTCACGTCCGGCATCCTGCCTCCCACGCATTTCGCCAACCGTACGGGTCTCTCCCGCCAGATGCAGCGCCACGGCACTGATGCGCCCCGCGCCCACCAGCCTTTCCGCCAAGGCTACACCAGAGCCAAGGGCCGCCGCAATCTCGTGCGGTTCCAGAGGCCCCACCGCACGGGTGACCAGCCTTGCGCCGAGGTCATTGTCCGGCTGGATCTCACGCGCCGGCACGCGCGTGATGGCGGGATGGCCAGGAAGGTCCACGGCATTGGCGACTAGGGTTGCCGCGGCATCGGCAATGGACGCGCGCTCCGCGAGAACCGTGACCGCATCGGCAATGCCGAGCGAGAAGGAGCGGCCGCGCCAGCCGCTGGTGGCGATTCCGCGTACGGCGTCCTCCGCCGTGATGCGCGCTGTCGAGAACAGCGAGGGCCGGTCCGGCCGGTCGACGAGGCCGATCTCGTAGGACGCGCCCGGGGCCAGATGCAGCGCGATATCCCCACCATTGTTGACAAAGGCGCGGCTGAGCGGAGCTGCTGCCAACATGGCCCCCAGCACCTCCTCCGCGACGGAGCCCGCCACCGCCGCCATGGGCGTGATGAAGCCGAGATCGGCGAGGCCCATAGTGGCCCGCCACATGCGGCGGGCGACGATGCCTTTGGGCTCCGGCCCCACGGGCTGGCGCAGCAGCGGCAGCTCGGCGGCGAGTTCGTCGAGGATCGATGCAAAACGCTGCATGGCTGCCGCATAGGCTTCCTCGCGTCCACCTTCCGCGCCGATGATCAGGTCAATGGGGCCGTCATGAAGGTGGAGCCGCCGTCCATCGGGAAGCATCCGCGCTTCCATGCGGCTCATGGCGCGGCGCGCGCCTTCAGAACGGCAAGGACCCGGTCCGGTGTTGCCGGCGTGCGGGTGATCCTGGCACCGGTTGCGTTATGGATGGCGTTGAGGATGGCGGGAGCCGTGGGGATCAGCGCCTGCTCGCCGATGCCCTTGGCGCCGAAGGGCCCGGCGGAGGAGGCACATTCGACAAGGATCGACTGGATCTCCGGCACGTCGCCGATCGTCGGGATCAGATAGTCATGCAGGTTCTCGCCCTTGCCGGGCGTGAACTCCTCCATCAGCGCCATGCCGATGCCTTGCGCGACCCCACCCTCGATCTGGCCTTCGACCAGGATGGGGTTGATGGCGCGGCCCACGTCATGCGCCGCCACGATGCGGCGGACCTTCACCGTGCCAAGCCGCAGATCCACCTCGACCTCGGCGAGATGCGCGCCATAGCCATAGACGGCATAGGGCTTGCCCTGGCCATTGGCATCGAGCGGCGAGGTCGGCGGATCGAAGCTTTCCTCCGTACTCTGAACATAGCCGACGCCGTCCCGCGGCAGGCTGGCAAGATCGATGTCGCGGATGACGCCGCCTTCGATGACGCGGAGCCTGCCGGGGGCGAGATCGAGCCTTGCGCCCTCGCCTGCATTGGCGAGCCGCAGCAGCATGCGGCGGAGCGACAGCCCCGCGCGCTCTGCCGCCCTGCCGGTGACGAAGGTCTGGCGCGAGGCGGAGGTCTTGCCGCAATCCGGCGTCAGGTCCGTGTCGGGTGAGATGAGGTCGATCATGGCGATGGGCAGGCCCAATGCATCCGCCGCGATCTGCGTGATCACCGTGTTGGAGCCCTGCCCGATGTCCACCGCACCCTGATGCAGCGCGAGGCGTCCGTCGGGCTTCAGGCCGAAGCGGATGGTGGAGGGATTGGGCAGCGAGGTGTTGCCGCAGCCATAAAACATGCCGGCGACGCCGACACCACGGCGCATGTGCCCGCCCTTCGCGTTGAAGGCCTCAGCCTCCGCCCGCGCCTGTTGCCAGTGCGGCTTCAGCGCCACGAAACAGTCACGGATACCGACGCCATCACCCATCACCTGACCGGTGACGGTGGGTGTGTCATTGGCGAGTGCATTGCGGATGCGGAAGTCGAGCGCGTCCATGCCGATCTTCTCCGCCAGCATGTCCAGCATCTGCTCCTGCGCGATCACCGTCTGCGGCACGCCGAAGCCGCGGAAGGCGCCAGCTGGAACGCAATGGGTGAGGACAGCGCGGGTGAGCGCCCGGTAGTTGGGCACCACATATGGGCCCGAGGCATGGACCGGCACGCGGTTCGCCACCGTCGGCCCCCAGGAAGCGTAAGCGCCCGTGTTGAAATCCGCCGTGAAATCCATGGCGAGAAGGTCGCCCTCGCGGCTCACCGCCATGACGGAGCGCATGACAGCGGGGTGGCGCTTGGTGGTCGACTGGATGGATTCATGGCGCGTATAGACCATGGCGGCGGGCCTGCCCGTCACCCATGCGGCAAGTGCGATATATGGCTGGACCGAGAGATCGAGCTTGGAGCCGAAGCCGCCACCGCAGGCGGACGGGATGATGCGGATCGATTCAGGCGGCAACGCCATGATGGCCGCGGTATCGTCCCGGTCCATGTAGGGCGCCTGGGTCGATGCCGTGATCTCGATCCTGTCGCCCACGCGCCGGGCCCATCCGGCCTCGGGCTCGATATAGGCATGCTCGACGAACGACGTCTCGAAGCGGCCCTCGACCACGATGGGGCTGGTGGACAGCGCCTCCTCGACGTCGCCCCGCACCACGCGGCCCCTGACCAGCACATTGCCGGGCCGCACCTCATGCAGGAGGGGCGCTGACGGATCGAGTGCGGCTTCGATGCCGAGGATGAACGGCAGCTCCTCCCAGGTGACGGGGAAGGTGGACAGGTCGAGGGCTTCGATGACGTCACGCTCGCCAACGATGGCTGCGACGGCCTCGCCCCGGAAGCGGGTTTCGGTCACGGCAAAGACGGGCTGGTCGGCGAAGGGTGGTATGACGCCAAAGATGTTGCGGCCCGGAATGTCATCTGCCGTCAGCACACGGACGATGCCCGGATGTGCGGCGGTGAAGGCTTCGAGATCACCGAAGCGGAACGCCGCGCGGTGATGGGGCGAGCGCATGGCCCTGACCCACAGTGCATCAGGCGGCACGGCATCCGCACCAAAGCGTTCCGTGCCGCTGACCTTCGGCGCACCATCGAGCCGCGCGATGGCTGCACCCACGGCCCGGCCCTGCGCCGGGCTCTCACACGAGAGGACCCGCCCTGCCGCGGCATCCGCCACCGCATCGATGATCTTGGCATAGCCAGTGCAGCGGCAGAGGACGCCGCCCAGCGCATCGGCGATCATCTCGCGGGTTGGCGCGGTCTCGCGCTCCAGCAGCGCGGCAGCGGCCACCAGCATGCCCGGCGTGCAGATGCCGCATTGCGCTGCACCACGCGCCAGAAAGGCCTGCTGCAGCGCCGCGCCCTTGGCGGTGCTGGCCGGGAGACCTTCGATGGTGACGATGCTTGCGCCTTCAGCCTGTGCGGCGGACACGAGGCAGGCGCAGGCGGTCTCGCCATCGATCAGCACCGTGCAGGCGCCGCAATCCCCGGCGTCACAGCCGCTCTTGGTGCCGGGCGAATCGAGGTGGCGGCGGAGCAACTCCGACAGCCGCATCGCGGGAGCAGCCTCGCAGGAGACGGGCTTGCCGTTTAACTCGAATGCAATGTCCACGTCAGATCACTCCCGCCGCGCGGTCGAGCGCTTCGCCAACCACCGCAATCGCCGCCTCGCGCCGGTAGGCATCAGTGGCGCGCACATCCGAGATGGGCGAGAGTGCCGTGAGGTGGCGGGCATCGACGATCGAAGAGGGTCTCGCTCCAGATGCAATATTCTGAATATCCCGTTCCAACGCGGGCAAGCGTTGGGCCACGGGCGAGGCCGCGCCGACCGCAACGGCGGCCTTGACGATCCGCCCCGCCCCATCCTTCTCGATGGTCGCCGCGGCCATCAGGATCGAGATCACCAGATAGCGCCTGGCGCCGAGCTTGAGGAAGGCGCTCTTCGCCCCTGCTGCGGGCTTCGGCACGATGACGGCGGTGACGATCTCACCAGCCCGCAAGGCCGTGCTGCGATAGCCGGTGATGAAATCCGGCAGCGCCAGCACCCGCCGCCCGTCAGCCGAGGCAAGTTCCACTTGTGCGTCAAGAGCCAGCAGTGGCGGCACGCCGTCAGCCGCAGGCGAGGCATTGCAAAGATTGCCGCCGATGGTGCCGCGGTTCTGGATCTGGATCGAGCCCACCTCGCGCGCGGCCGCCTTCAATCCATCGAAGGCGGGCGGCAGCTTGGCGTTGACGATCATGCTCCAACTGGTGGCAGCACCAAAGCGATAACCATCCGCCGTTTCGGCGATGCCCTTCAGCTCCGCGATGCCGGAGAGATCGACAACGGGCCGCAGGAGCGGCTTTCCGGCATGGGAGGGAAAGACGTCGGTGCCGCCGCACAAGGCCAAGGCGCCGGGGGAGGCCATGGCAAGTGCTGCCTCTTCGATACTGCGGGGCCTTGCATACACGGGGATGAAATCTCACTTTTCCTGAAGCCGGATTTTGTCGTCTGAGAGCTTCCATTGTCAATGAATTCCGGGGGTGGGCACTCCTGCGCGATCGGGATAAGCTCAAGAGATTGGGAGACCGTTTCATGACCGACTTCAACACCGCTGCCGGCCTTCTGCTTGCCAACTGGTCCGCCACCACACGCATCGCCGAGTTGCCGCATCCCATGCGCCCGCAAAGCCGGGCCGAGGGCTATGAGGCCGGTGCGGCCGTGGCCGCCAGAAGCGGCAGTGCGGTTGCAGGCTGGAAGATCGCGGCCACCAGCGAGGCAGGCCAGAAGCACATCAACGTCGAGGGGCCGATCATCGGCCGCATCCTGAAAAACAGGCTTCTGCCTCCCGGTTCCCCTGTCACGCTCGGCGACAACATCATGCGCGTGGCGGAGGCCGAATTCGCCTTTGGCTTCACGCAGGACCTGCCGGCACGGGCCGAGCCCTACTCAGAGGCAGAGGCACTTACCGCCGTGGGCTCGCTCCACCTCTCGATCGAGGTGCCGGACAGCCGCTACCAGGACTACACCAAGGTGGGTGCCGCGCAACTCATTGCAGATACAGCATGTGCCTCCTGGCTGGTGCTGGGTCCGGCGGTCGACGTCCCGTGGCGGCGCCTCGATCTTTCCGCCCATGTGGTGAAGGGCTTCCGCAACGGCCAGCAGGTGGCGGAGGGCACCGGCAAGGCAGTGCTGGGCGACCCGCGCAAGGCGCTCAGCTGGTTCGTCAACGAGGCGTCGACCTATTGCGGCGGGGTGAAGGCTGGGCAGTTCGTCACGACAGGCACCTGCATCGTGCCGTTCACGATTTCGGCGGGTGACGAAGTGATGGCCGATTACGGCGCGCTCGGCAGCATTTCCTGCCGGATCGTGTGAAGCCCATGCGGCGCATCCGCCCCGAAGTGCTGACTCGTGAGACCTTCAGGCCCTTTGGCGATGTGGCCGAAATGGATGGCATTGCGCCGATCACCATCAACCAGGGCTTCGCGCAACGCTTCAACGATCTGGCGAATGTGGATGTGGCGATGGAGGACGGCTCCATCAATGTGAGCCTGTTCCTTGGCACGCCGAGGCCACGGCCCATCGCGATCAAGCTGATGGAGCGCCACCCTCTGGGAAGCCAGTTGTTCTTTCCGCTGCAGGACAGGCCGTGGCTGGTGCTGGTGGCAGGAGATGTTCATGACTTCGCCAGCTACCGCGCCTTCACGGCCATGGGCCGGCAGGGCGTCAACTATGGGCGCAATGTGTGGCACCATCCGCTGCTGGTGCTGGATTCTGATAGCCGCTTCATGATCGTGGACCGGAAAGGACCCGGCAACAATCTCGAGGAAGTGTGGTTCGCGCCAGACTTCGCCTTTGCGCTTGAAACGTGAGAAGCCAGGCGCCGGAGAGGGTCCGGGCGCCTGGCTTGCTCCATACGATCTCAGTAGCTGCTGATGCGGGTGATGTCGCCCCAGCTGTTGACCCTGATCTTGTACGTGTTGCCGTCGCGCCAGCCACTGAAGCGGTAGCTGGGCGCGGAGCAGTCCAGCGGCTTCACATTGTTGAAGCCGTTCCAGCGCACGATCTTGCGGGCTTGCGAGCAGCTCACAGCGCTAGGGCCGTAGTCGTCATCGTAGCCGGTGCCGACATAGCCGCCCACATAGCCGGGGCCGATGTAGCCGCCGATGCCGACATTGATGTCGGCGTTGGAGGCTTGGGCCTGCGTCATGGGAAGTGCTGTGAGGGTGAAGGCGGTGGCGGCGATGGCAATCAGGGATTTGGCAAGCATGGGGTGGTTCCTCCTTGTTGGTGAGGCCACCTTCTCATGCCGGGGCTGGTGACGCTGTGACGCGCGTCACGGGCCGCAAAAATCTTCAGGCGGCGCGCTCATGGACTTTCCGGCCAGCGACATAGGTTGCCTTCACCGCCCGGTCATCGCCGAGGATCATCAGGGAGAACAGCACATCCTCGAGCGAGGTGGAGACCTCCTGGCGGCTGGCCAGCACCGGGGTGGCGCAAGGGTCCAGCACCACGAGATCGGCGAACCTTCCCGTCTCGATCGCGCCCGTCTCATGCGCGATCTTGAGTCGTTCCGCATTGCCGCGCGTGGCCATGGCGAAGAGTTCGGTGGCCGTGGGCTTGTATCCCGCGAGCATCTGCAACTTGTAGGCCTCGCCCAGTGTTGCCAGCATCGAATAGCTGGTGCCGCCGCCCACATCCGTTGCAAGACCGATGTGCACCGGGCGTTCGCTCTTCCGAAGATGTGGCATGGACATGAGGCCCGAGCCCAGGAAGGTGTTGGACGTCGGACAATGGACGATTGTGGAGCCCGACTCCGACAGCCTTGCGCATTCGCGCTCCGAGAGGTGGATGCCATGGGCGAAAAGGCTGCGCTCGCTCAGCAGGCCGAAGCGGTCATAGACGCCGGTATAGTCCTTGTCATTGGGGAAGAGGCTGGCGACGAGCGCGATCTCGCCATGGCTCTCGGAGAGATGCGTCTGCATCAGCGCACCCGGAAGGGATTGCAGCAGTTCGCCGGCGGCCGTGAGTTGCGCTTCCGTGGAGGTGACGGCGAAGCGCGGGGTAACAGCATGGCGGAGCCGCCCCTTGCCATGCCAGGTGTTGTGCAGCGCCTCCGTGTCCCGCAGGCTGGATTCGAGATCATCCTGCACGGCAGGAATGGCGTTGCGGTCCATCATGGACTTGCCGGTGATGAGCGCCATGCCTTCGCGCGCGGCGGCGGTGAAGAGTGCATCAGCGCAGGTCTTGTGGACGGAGCAGAAGGCGAGTGCCGCCGTGGTGCCATGCGCGAAGAGGCGTTTGACGAACACATCGGCTGCCGTTGCCGCGTGGCCAGCATCCGCATAGCGGCTCTCTTCGGGGAAAGTGAATCGGGTGAGCCAGTCGAGCAGGTCCTTTCCGGGTGCGGCCAGCATCCGGTATTGCGGAAAATGAATATGCGCGTCGATGAATCCCGGCATCACGATCATGCTGCCGTGGTCATCCACCTCAGCTTGCCGGAAGGGCTGGGGAAGAAGCGGCTGCGGGCCGGACCACAGGATCGCGCCGTCATCGCCCACCACGATGGCGCCCTTCTCCTCATGCACGGCCGCCCCCTCGCCTGAGAAGCTCAAGACCTGGCCCTTGATGACGCGCGTCACGGCGACACCCGGTCTTCAATGCGGAAGCGGAAGATGCGGCAGACCTGGGTGATGGCCATGGCGAACTCCTCCTCAAGCGTGTTGTTCACGCGCTCAGCGAAACTGTCGAGGATCATGTGCTTTGCCGCCCCCTTGACGGCGAAGATGAAGGGAAACCCGAAACGCTGCTTGTAGCGGGTGTTGAGATCGGTGAAGCGCGCGAATTCATCGGCGCTCAGCGATGTGAGGCCGGCACCCGCTTGCTCCTTTGAGGAATCCTCCGTGAGCTTCGCCTTTGTCGCGAGGTCCGGGTGGGCGCGGATCAGGGCCAGCTGGGCATCCCGGTTGGCGGCTTTCAGTGTGCGCTCGAAATGGAGCGCCATCTCATCCCTGTTGCGGAAGGGGCGGTGGGCCTGCGTCTCGCGCGCCACCCAGGGCGAATGCTCGGCAACGTCTCCGAAAGCCTCGATGAAGGCCTGCGGGCTCATAGCATTGATCTCATCGATGGTCATCATTGCGTGCGGATCCACGTGCCGAGCTTGGCGCGCTCCTCATCCAGCATGCCGGTGCGGTTGGCGAGCGGCATGGCCCTGTTCTGCACCGACTGCACACCGATCTGCGCGGCATAGCGCTTAAGGTCGGCCAGCGTCTCGAGGTGAACGCCCTTGGGCGCAACCTTGATGGTGGCATCCGTGGGGTTGGCAGCATGGCAGGTGGCGCAGCGCTGCTGCACGATCGCCAGCGCCTCCTGGTCCGTCACCTCGCCGGGATAGAGCAGAAGCTTCTGCGGCTCCGTCAGGATCAGCGCGAAGGCCAGCGCCGTGCCGATGAGCGGCAGGGTCCATGCGACGGTCTCGTGCCTGTCGCCCACCTCCGTTCGCACCAGGAAATGCCTCGCGAAGCCGCCGCCCAGGATGATGAGCCCGGCCAGCGCCCAGGACTGGGCATGATCCGTCAGCATCGGGAAGTGGTTGGAGATCATCGTAGCGAGCACGGGCAGCGTCAGATAGGTATTGTGCAGCGAGCGCTGCTTGCCGATGGCGCCGAGTGCGGGATCGGGCGCCTCGCTTTTCAGGAGTGCGGCCGTGATCTTGCGCTGGTTGGGGATGATGACCATGAAGACATTGGCCGCCATGATGGTGCCGATCAGCGCGCCGATGTGGATAAAGGCGCCACGCCCCGAGAACATCTGCGTATAGAAGATGGCGAAGGCGAGCAGCATGGCGAAGAGGGCAAGCGCCAGCAGCGCGGTGTTGCGGCCAAGCGGCGACCGGCACAGCGCGGTGTAGAGCACCCAGCCGATGGCGAGGCTGGCAATCGAGATCGAGATGGCATGCCAGGGTGCGAGGGCGCGGACATTGGGATCGATCAGGTAGGTGTCCGCCTGCAGATAGTAGAGCACGATGAGCAGCAGGAAGCCGGTGACCCAGGTGAGATAGGCCTCCCACTTGAACCAGATCAGGTCCTTGGGCAGCGTCTCGGGTGCCGAGAGATACTTCCGCACATGATAGAAGCCGCCGCCATGTACTTCCCAGGCCTCGCCCGCGACGCCCGGCGGAAGTGATGCGGATTTCCGCAGCGAGAAATCCAGCGCCACGAAGTAAAAGGACGTGCCGATCCAGGCTATGCCCGCGATCATGTGGCCCCAGCGGATCAGCAGGTTCGCCCAGTCGAGCGACAGCACGGGTTGGGCTGAAAGCCACCAGGCGAGTGCGAGGCTCACGAAGATGATGGGCAGCGTCCAGCCCGTTTTCGACAGCGGATCGCCCACCTCATGGCGCACCAGGAAATGGCGGAGCGCCGCGCCACCCACGAAGACGAGGCCCACGAGCAGCCAGGCATTGGGCGCGTTGGTGAGCATCGGGAAATGGTTGCTGATCATCATCAGCAGCACGGGCAGCGTCAGATAGGTGTTGTGCAGCGAGCGCTGCTTGCCGATGGCGCCAAGGCGTGGGTCGGGCGCCTCGCCCCGCATCAGTGCCGCCGTGATCTTCCGCTGGTT
>JBEILC010000074.1:0-12630 GCA_040379425.1 Hyphomicrobiales bacterium | reverse complement strand
GACAATGCCCGGAACCTGGACGAGACGGGAACCGGGCTGGGCCTTGCCATCGCACTCGACATCGCGCGGGCCCATGGCGGCGAGCTGACCCTCGAGGATAGTCCGAAAGGCGGGCTTCGCGCGCGCGTGCAAATTCCTGTATAGGATTGTGATGATGGATTATCGCCTCGACCCGCTCTGGCTGAAGCTGAACCTGATGAACGCCGAGGGCCTCAAGGCCTTCGCGCCCCTCATGGAGCTGATGCAGAACCAGATGGGCCAGAATTCCGAGATGGCGCAGCGCGTTATCCAGGAATACCGCAAGTTCCTCTTCCTCGCCATGCGCGCCGGCCACCAGGTGATCCCGCCCGGCCCCATCAATGACGTGTGGATGATGCACCTTCAGACCGCGCAGAACTACTGGGAGAACCTCGCTCAGATGATCGGCGAGCGCCCGATGGCCAAAGGCATCGACGCGAAGAATATGGGCTCCATGGCGGACGCCTGGAAGGCAACGCTTGAGTCCTATGAGAAAATCTTCGGCACCAAGCCCCCGGCGGACATCTGGCAGCAACCCCACTCCGATCATCCTTGGATGCAGGCGATGAACGGCTGGAAGAAGATGTTCGGGATGGGGTGAGGGCATCACAGATGCCTAATACAACCGTCCCCCATTCGGCACGGTCCGCTCCACCGCCACCAGCACGACATCGCCCTCGCCATCAGGAAAGCCCAGCGTCAGCACTTCGGACATGAACTTGCCGATCTGGCGCGGCGGGAAGTTGACGACGGCGGCCACCTGCCGGCCCATCAGCGTTTCGGGCGTGTAGTATTTCGTCACCTGGGCCGATGACTTCTTCACGCCGATCTCCGGCCCGAAGTCGATCTTCAGCTTGAAGGCGGGCTTGCGCGCTTCCGGGAAGGGCTCGGCGCCGATGATGGTGCCCACGCGCACATCCACCTTCAGGAAATCATCGAAGGAAATGGTCATCAGCTCGCCAATTCGCGTGAGCGTTTGGTGGCGGCCTCGATGGCCTTGTCGAAGAGCGGCTGCATGCCATCCTCCGCCATCAGCACCTGGAGTGCCGCATAAGTCGTACCCTTGGGCGAGGTGACGTTCTGGCGGAGTGTCGCGGCCTCCGTGCCGGACTGGCGCATCAGCTCGCCCGCACCCGCCACCGTGGCGCGCGCCAATTGCATCGCGAGGTCCTTGGTCAGGCCCACCTTCTCGCCAGCCGCCGCGAGGCACTCCGTCAGGTAGAAGACATAAGCAGGCCCCGAGCCCGAGACGGCGGTGACCGCGTCGATCATCGCCTCGTTCGCGACGGTGACGACCTCGCCCACGGCCTCGAGCAGCGTGCGCGCCAGCGCCAGTTGTGCGGGCGAGACATTGGGGTTGGCCGCCATCGCGGTGATGCCGCGGCCCACGGCGGCGGGCGTGTTGGGAATGGTGCGGATCACCGCGGCATCAGCGCCGAAATGGCGCTCGAAGGAGGCGATCGTCTTGCCCGCCGCGACCGAGAGGATCAGTGGCTTCGATGCCCTGAGGGACACGACGCCCGGCAGCACGTCTTCCATGAGCTGCGGCTTCACCGCGATGATCACGATTTCCGCATCTTGGATCGTCGCCACATCGGGGTTGAGGCGGACGCCGGCTCGCTCGATCAGCGCCTTCACTTCGGGCGGCGGCGCGGGGTCCAGCGCCACGATGCGCGAGGCCTCGGCCCCACCCTTGAGCCAGCCTTCGAGCATGGCGCCGCCCATCTTGCCGGCGCCCACCAGCACCAGGCTTCCGGCGAGCTTCACCATCAGGCTTCTCCGATCGTGTCGATCATCGCGGCCTCAAGCGCGTTGGCAGCGCTCTGCTCGGCCCATACGACGAACTGCACGGCGGGGAAATAGCGTTCGCAGGTTTCGATGGCAAAGCGGATCAGCGCCTCGCACTGCGCGTCAGTGGCCTCGGCATTGCCGGAGAGCAGCAGGCTGTTGCGGAACAGCACGCTGCCATCCGCATGCCAGAGGTCGAAATGGCCGATCAGCAATTGTTCGTTGATGCGCGCGAGGAGCTTCGCCACCTCGTCGCGGCGCGGCGCGGGCACCTTCATCCCGAGGCTCACCGCCATATGCAGGATCTCGAAGTCTTCACGCCAGTTGAGCGACACGGCCATGCCGGTCCAGCGGCCTTCGATCTGCATCGTCACTTCGCTGGAGCCGGTGCGGGAAAAGGCCCATTCATAGGCCTCAGCAATCCGCTCGACACGGTCGAGGGGATTGGAAAGATCGTCGCTTTCAAGGGCCTCAAGGGCCATCGCTTATTCCTCCGCGCTCTGACGAATCACCCGTCGAGCCACTGGAGGGCAAGGTGCCCAAGCAGTTGAGTCGCTTCAAGAGTCAGGCGGAAGAACTTGGTGATTCCTCCACAGGGGAATGAAGTCCTCCGCCGCGGCCGCACCTGCCTCCGAGTCAAATATGCGAGGGGTTCGGCGCGACTCAGTCGGCCCGCGAGTCGGAGGCGGAATTGCCGCCGCCCAGTTTCGCTTCCAGCGCCTGGAGCCTGGCGGACAATGCGTCGTTCTCCTCGCGCGCCTTCTGGGCCATCGCCTTCACGGCCTCGAACTCCTCGCGCTTGACGAGGTCCATGTTGTTGAGAAGCCGTTCCATCTGGGCCTGGACGAGCGTGTCGATCTCCCGCCTGACACCCTGCGCCGCGCCTGCGGCATTGGTCATCAGCTTGGCCAGTTCGTCGAAGAAGCGCGTCTGAGTGGTGGTCATGTGAGGAACCCTTTCCTTGGTCCTTAGCTAGGTCCTTTGCCCCGCCAGTTCAAGCTTCGGCCGCAAGGCTTGACGCCGCGGCTGGGGCCGATCACTGTCCGCAGCGATGAATTTGGAAGCCCTCGCACCCGCCGTCCTGCCTTTTCCGCCGGTTGATCCCGTCCTCTTCGAGATCGGGCCCTTCGCCGTGCGCTGGTATGCGCTGGCCTACATCGCGGGCCTGCTCTTCGCCTCCTGGTACATGAAGCGGCTGGTGTCGAACGCCCGCCTCTGGGGCAGCGTCAAGCCCTCCATGACCGTGCCCCAGGTCGATGATTTCTTCCTCTGGTCGTTGCTGGGCGTCGTGCTGGGGGGCAGGCTTGGCTATGTTCTGTTCTACAAGCCGCTCCACTACCTCGCCCATCCCGGGGAAATCCTGATGATGTGGGATGGCGGCATGTCCTTCCACGGCGGTTTCCTGGGGGTGGTGGCTGTCAGCTACCTCTACGGCCGCCGCATCGGCACCAGCCTGGACCGCATGCTGGACTTAGGCGCCGCCTCGGTGCCGGTGGGCCTCGGCCTCGGCCGGCTCGCCAATTTCATCAACAGCGAATTGTGGGGCAGGCCAACGGACGTGCCCTGGGCCTTCGTCTTCCCGCTCGACCAATTGCAGCTTCCACGTCACCCAAGCCAGCTCTACGAAGCGGTGCTGGAGGGCCTCCTGCTGTTCTTGGCGGTCAGGTTCGCCACCCACCGCCATGGCGCGCTCCAATTCGCAGGGCGGGCGTCGGGCATCTTCGCGCTGGGCTACGGGCTGTCCCGCATCCTGGTCGAGTTCTTCCGCGAGCCGGACCCGTTCCTCGGCACTTTCGCGGGCTTCATCACCATGGGCATGATCTTGTCCGTGCCGCTCTGCCTCGTGGGCGTCTGGCTGCTGCTGAGGTCGCGCGCATGACGCCGCTCGAGATCGTGATCTGCGACCTGATCGCCACCGACGGTCCAATGCGGCTCGACCGCTTCATGGGCCTCTGCCTCGGCCACCCGCAACACGGCTATTACGTCACGCGCGATCCTCTGGGTGCGGAGGGCGATTTCATCACCGCGCCAGAGATCTCGCAGGTGTTCGGGGAGCTGATTGGTATCTGGGCGGCGGGCGCCCATGTGGCGATGGGCGAGCCTTCCCGCGTCAATCTCGTGGAACTCGGCCCCGGCCGCGGAACGCTGATGGCGGACATGCGGCGCACCATCGCCAAGATTTCGCCCGCACTCTCCGCCGCCATTACGATCCACCTCGTGGAGACGAGCCCGGTGCTCCGCAACCGGCAGCGCCAGGTGGTGGGTTCCGGCGCGAGCTGGCACATGAGCCTTGAGGAGGTGCCCGACGCACCGATGATCCTCATCGCCAATGAATTCTTCGACGCGATCCCCATCCGCCAGTTCGAGATGCAGGGCGGCGTCTGGCACGAGCGGCTGGTCGGCCTTGAGAACGGCCATCTGGTGCTGGGCCTCTCAGGCCCGGCCGGTGG
The DNA here is from genome assembly GCA_040379425.1 of Hyphomicrobiales bacterium. Taxonomy (GTDB): domain Bacteria; phylum Pseudomonadota; class Alphaproteobacteria; order Rhizobiales; family Aestuariivirgaceae; genus Aestuariivirga. The sequence continues at coordinate 8,374 of JBEILC010000074.1, read as the reverse complement.
GCCTGACGGCCGGGATGGCGACATCGCCGAATTTGCCCCCGCGCGGGAGTCGATCGCCCGGCAGATCGGAGAGCGACTGGCGCGCCATCCCGGAGCGGCTCTCATCATCGACTATGGCCACCTGACGCGTGCGCCGGGCGACACGCTCCAGGCGATGCGCAAGCACGGCTTCCGCGAGATCCTTGACCGCCCCGGCGAATGCGACCTGACCTCGCATGTCGATTTCGAGGCGCTGGGCCACGCCCTGTGGGACGGCGGTGCCGCCGTGCTCCCCGCCATGACGCAGCGTGCCTTCCTGCGCGCCATGGGGCTCGAGGCCCGCTTCGAGCGCCTGTCGCAGCGCGCCGACATCATGGTCGCCCAGGCCCTCAAGCGCCAGATGGCAAGGCTTGCGGACGAGGACCAGATGGGTAACCTCTTCAAGGCGCTCGCCGCAACCTCACCCGGCATGCAGAGCCCTTATCCCTTTGGACAGACATGATCGCAGCAGATGAATTGAGACTGGACGGCCTTTCCCATGGCTTCTTCACGCGCGGGGGCGGCCATTCGACGGGCCTTTTTGCCTCGCTGAACTGCGGCATGGGCTCGGGCGATGACCGGGACACGGTCCTGAGGAACCGTGCTCTGGTGGCGGAAAGGCTCGGGGTCTCCCGCGATGCGCTGCTCTCTGCCTATCAGGTCCACAGCGCCGACGCCGTCCTCGTGACCGGACCATGGGATCCGGACGCGGAGCGGCCGCGCGCCGACGGACTCGTCACGCGCACGCCCGGCGTGGCGCTTGGCGTGCTGACGGCCGATTGCGGCCCCGTGCTCTTCGCCGACCCTCAGGCGCGGGTCATTGGTGCCGCCCACGCGGGCTGGAAGGGGGCGCTCACCGGCATCACCGCGAGCACGCTGGACCTGATGGAAGAGCAGGGGGCAAGCCGCGCCCGCATCACCGCCGTGATCGGCCCCATGATTTCGCAGGCCGCTTATGAGGTGGGCCCGGAGTTTCCCGCCCGCTTCACCGAGGCCGACCCGGCAAACCGGCGCTACTTCAAGCCTTCCATGCGGCGGGACCATGCCATGTTCGACCTGCCCGCCTATCTCGCGGACCGGCTCCGGGCGGAATGGGTTGGAACCGTCGTGAGCTTGTCGCTCTGCACCTTCAGTGACGAGCGGCGCTTCTTCAGCTACCGCCGCGCCACCCTCCGCCGGGAGACGGATTATGGCCGCCTCATCTCGGCCATTGCGCTTACCTAGGAGACAGAAGATGGGATTGCATTTCACCCGCACGGAGTATCAACGCCGGATCGCCGCGGTGGCCGAGGCCATGGCGGCGGAGGGCCTCGACGGCCTGCTGATCTTCCAGCAGGAGAGCATGTACTACCTGACGGGCTACGACACCTTTGGCTTCTGCTTCTTCCAATGCCTCTATCTGGGCGCGGACGGGCGGCTGGCGCTGCTCACCCGGTCCGCCGATCTCCGGCAGGCGCAGCATACCTCGATCATCGCGGACATCCGCATCTGGACGGACGAGGCGGGCGCCAAGCCCGCGACCCAGCTCCGCGACATGCTCCGGAGCCTTGGCGCCAAGGGCAAGCGGCTGGGCATCGAGAACCAGTCCTATGGCCTCACCCACATGAATGGCCGCCAGGTCGATGCGGCACTCGAGGGCTTCTGCAAGCTCTCCGACGCCAGCGAGCTCATCAACATGATCCGGGTGGTGAAATCCCCGGCAGAACTCAAATATGTGCGAAAAGCAGGCGAACTCGGCGACCTGGCGCTCAAGGCGGCCATCGCCAGGACGAAGCCTGGTGCTGACGAGGGCGAGATCCTCGCTGCACAGCAGGCCGCGATCTTCCGCGGCGGCGGGGACTATCCGGCCAATGAATTCATCATCGGTTCAGGCAGGGACGCTCTCCTCTGCCGCTACAAATCGGGGCGCGGCAAGCTTGGAAAGCGCGACCAGCTCACGCTCGAATGGGCCGGCGTCTACCGCCACTACCACGCCGCCTTCATGCGCACCCTGATCATCGGCAAGCCCACAAAGCACCATCTGGCGATGGACGAGGCCTGCCGCGAGGCGCTCGCTGCCGTCGAGGAGCAGATGATGCCGGGCCGCACCGCGGGCGATGTCTTCGCCGCCCACGCCCGCATCGTGGACGCGCACGGTATGAAGGAACACCGCCTTAATGCCTGCGGATACTCCCTGGGGGCCAAGTTCACCCCATCCTGGATGGATAGCCCAATGTTCTACAAGGATAATCCCGTGGAGATAAAGGCCGGCATGGTGTTCTTCGCCCACATGATCCTGATGAACTCGCAAGCCGGGGCTGCCTATTGCCTTGGCCGCACCTACATCCTAGGAAACAGGGGTCCCGAGCCGGTTTCGAAAGCGTCACTGAAAATGGTCGTCCGGTAGCATGAGTTCATTCGGCCCCCCGCGCTGGCTCGACCCGCTGAGGACCCTGTCCTCGGCGCTGCTTGTCGTGGTGCTGGGCCTGTTCCTCGCCTCCTGCTCGGCGGGCTCGATCCTGCTCGATTCCGGAACCGGTGGCGCCAAGGAGCCGCAGGGCAAAAGCGTGCCACCCGTGGCGATCCAGCAGGTGACGGGCATCCCTCCCGGCAAGCTGACCGAGTTGAAGGCGGCGCTGGCAAGCGCCGGCGGCCAGCATGACATCGGCTTTGTCGTGGGCGATTTCCAGTCGGGGGTCTTCGGCCTCACGGGGGACTTCAAGGCGACTTCGGGCGCTGCGGGCGTCAGGCTCGTCTACCAGTGGCAGTTCCGCGATGGCGATGGCGTGCTGATCGGCAATATCGATGGGGAAGACAACGCCGGCGTCTTCTCCGGCAGCGACCCCTGGGCGGGCGTCTCCTCCGCCGTGCTGGACCGCATCGCCCGGCGGACGGCGGAGGCCATGGCCCGCAAGCTCAGCGAAATGGGCTATGCGACGCGGCTTGCGAGCCTCACCGCACCGCCTGCGGAACTCTTCGCCATGGCCGCGCCCGATGCCCACCGGGAGATCGACTTCGAGACGCTGCACGGCCCCGGCCTTGGCGAGGTGGCAGCCGCCATGATGGTCAATGCGGGCGAGGTCGTGGAGCATGAGGAGATCGAGCCCACCGTCGCTTCCGTGGCTCCGCTGAAGGGCGAGGCCTTCCTGCCCAAGGTCGAGGTGTCCGATACACCTTCCGCCGCGCCGCCGCCCGCCACCGATGACACCACCATTGCGGCACTCGATGGTGAAGCGCCAGCCGCCGCGCCCGTTCCGGAGAAACAGAAGGCCGCGCGCAAGGCAAAGCCCGGCGAGAAGGAAATCCGAGCCGTGGCGGTTGTTCCCGTCAAGGGCTCACCGGGGGGTGGGGATGCGGAGCTGACGGCGGCCATGCGCAAGACGCTCGCCGCCGCCGGCTGGCCCGTGGTCAGCAAGCCGCAGGCCGATGCGCTGACCATCGTGGGGCGCGTCAAGGTTGCAGACAAGGGCGAAGCGCAGTCTGTGTCGCTGAGCTGGGTGGTGAAATCCCCCGATGGCAAGACCCTGGGTGACGTGAAGCAGGCCAATGACGTGCCGAAGGGCGCGCTCGACCAGGGCTGGGGCCAGGCGGCGCTGGCGGTTGCAGAAGCCGCCGCCACCGGCATTTTCGACATCGTCAAGCGCCACCAATAGACGGTCCGCCATAAGCGGATGCTATGGCCGCATCAGCGAAATCGCTCTTTGCATCGCGTCATGCGGTTGTTATAGAGCCCGCGCAGGCAGGGCTGACAAGGGTTTTCGGGCATGATGAAGGTCGTGGCAGGCAACAGCAACCGGCCACTGGCGGAGGCCATTTGCTCTTACCTCAATCTCCCCATGACGAAGGCCGTCGTGAAGCGCTTCAACGACATGGAGATCTTCGTCGAGATCCAGGAGAACGTGCGCGGGCAGGACATGTTCGTGGTGCAGTCGACCTCCTTCCCGGCAAACGACCATTTGATGGAGCTGCTCATCATCATCGATGCGCTGAAGCGCGCCTCGGCCAAGCGCGTCACCGCTGTGATCCCCTACTTCGGCTATGCGAGGCAGGACCGGAAGCCCGGCCCCCGCACGCCGATCTCGGCCAAGCTCGTCTCCAACCTCATCACGCGCGCCGGAGCTGACCGCGTGCTGACGATGGATCTCCACGCCGGCCAGATCCAGGGCTTCTTCGATATCCCGACGGATAATCTCTTCGCCGGCCCCGTGATGGTGCGGGACATCAAGAACCACCTCGATGTGGCGAATACCGTGGTGGTCTCGCCTGACGTCGGCGGCGTGGTGCGCGCCAGGGCGCTGGCCAAGCGCCTCGACACGCCGCTCGCCATCGTGGACAAGCGGCGCGAGCGCGCGGGCGAGTCCGAGGTCATGAACATCATCGGCGACGTGAAGGGCAAGTCCTGCATCCTGATCGATGACATTGTCGACTCCGGCGGCACGCTGGTGAATGCGGCGGAAGCGCTCCTCGCGCAGGGGGCGAAGGACGTCACCGCCTACATCACCCACGGCGTGCTCTCCGGCGGGGCGGTCTCCCGCATCACCAATTCCAGGCTGCGGGAACTGGTCATCACCGACTCGATCCAGCCCACCGAGGCCGTGAAGGTCGCCCGCAACATCCGCACCATGCCGATCGCCCCCCTGCTGGGCGAAGCCATCGGGCGCACCAACCGGGAAGAGAGCGTTTCGAGCCTGTTCGAGTAGGATCTACCGTCCTCTCCTGCGCAGCGGGAGAGGAAGGGTCCCCGGCGAAGCCGGGGCAGGTGAGGGACCGCGAGTCCGGCGCCTGCTTGACTCTCCCTCGTCTCCCCCATCGCTTGCGCGACGGGGCCCCCCACTTGCCCGGGCCCGCCCCTTCCGCTATAGGCCCGCCGTCCGTCCGGCATCGTTCACCCCTGGAGGAAGGCAGGGCGGACCAATCTTATCAGGAGTAGACCATGTCCAAGATCGTGCAGCTCAAGGCCGCGTCGCGCGCCCGGGCAGGCAAGGGGGCCTCTCGCGCAGTCCGCCGTACCGGCCTCATCCCCGGTGTCGTCTATGGCGACAAGCAGGAACCCCAGCTTATCTCGCTCACCTACGGCGACGTTATCCCCCATGTTGAGACCGGCCGTTTCCTCTCGACGCTCGTCGACCTTGATGTCGAGGGCAAGACCGTCCGCGCCATCGCGCGTGACGTGCAGTTCGAGCCGGTGCGCGACTTCATCGTCCACATCGACTTCCTGCGCCTCGGCAAGGAAGCCCGCATCAAGGTGAATGTGCCCGTCCACTTCAAGGGCCAGGACGTGTCCCCCGGCATCAAGCAGGGTGGCGCGCTCAACATCGTGTCGCACACGGTGGCGCTCAACTGCTCGGCCAACCTGATCCCGGAAGAGATCACGGTTGACGTCTCCTCGATGCAGATCGGCCAGTCGATCCATTTGTCCGACATCAAGCTGCCCGACGGCGTGAAGTCGGCTGTCTCGGATGACGTGACGCTCTGCGCCGTCACCGCCCAGGCCAAGGAAGAGGAAGCCCCCGCCGAGGCCGCTGCGGCCGAGGTGCCGGCGACCAACCAGAAGGCTCCGGCCGCTGCCGCTGCTCCCGCCAAGGGCGCTGCCCCGGCGAAGGGTGCCGCTCCCGCCAAGGGCGCGGCTCCGGCTGCCGCCGCTCCGGCCAAGAAGAAGTAATCTTCAAGGCGCGAGGGCCAGATGCACCTTATCGTGGGGCTCGGCAATCCGGGCCCCAAATATCAGGGCAACCGGCACAATATCGGCTTCATGGCGGTGGACGAAATCGTCCGCCGCCATGGCTTTTCGCCCTGGCGCAAGCGCTTTCAGGGCGAAACCTCGGACGGCGTGCTGGCGGGCCAGAAGGTGCTTCTGCTGAAGCCCATGACCTACATGAATGAAAGCGGCCGCGCAGTGGGCGAAGCCATGCGCTTCTTCGACATCGATCCGTCTCGGGTGATCGCGTTCTATGACGAACTCGACCTCGAACCGGGCAAGGTCCGCGTCAAGCTCGGCGGCGGTGCGGCGGGCCACAACGGCATCCGCTCCATGATCGCGCATTGCGGGCCGCATTTCGTCCGTGTGCGGATGGGAATCGGCCACCCGGGCCACAAGGCGCTGGTGCATCCTCACGTGCTGAGCGACTTCGCCAAAGCCGACAAGGCCTGGCTCGACCCGCTGCTTGAGGCAGCGGCCGATCACATCTCCCTTCTCGTCCGGGGCGAGGAAGGGTCATTCCAGAACAAGGTGCATCTGGCGCTCAATCCCGCGCCGGAGAAGCCGCCAAGGAAGGCAGAGAACTGATGGGTTTCAAATGCGGCATCGTGGGGCTGCCCAATGTCGGCAAGTCCACGCTCTTCAACGCGCTGACGCAGACGGCGGCGGCACAGGCGGCGAACTATCCCTTCTGCACCATCGAGCCCAATGTGGGTGACGTGGCGGTGCCCGATCCGCGCCTCGACATCCTGGCGAAGATCGCAGGCTCTGCCCAGATCATCCCAACGAGGCTCACCTTCGTCGACATCGCGGGCCTCGTGCGCGGCGCGTCCAAGGGCGAGGGCCTCGGCAACCAGTTCCTCGCCAACATCCGCGAGGTCGATGCGATTGCCCATGTGGTGCGCTGCTTCGAGGATGGCGACATCACCCATGTGGAAGGCAAGATCGACCCCATCGCCGACATCGAGACCATCGAGACGGAGCTGATGCTGGCGGACCTTGACTCGCTCGAGAAGCGCATCGTCAACATCGAGAAGAAGGCCAGGCAGGGCGACAAGGAATCGAAGGAACTCGCTGATCTCATCAACCGCGCGCTGGTGCTGCTGAGAGACGGCAAGCCCGCGCGCCTCGTCGAGCGGACGCCGGAGGAGGAGAAGGCTTTCCGGGGCTTAGGCCTCCTCTCATCGAAGCCCGTGCTCTATGTCTGCAACGTCGAAGAGGGTTCGGCCGACAAGGGCAATGAATTCTCAGGCGCCGTCTTCAAGCGGGCGGCGGAGGAGAATGCGGTGGCTGTCGTCGTCTCTGCCAAGATCGAATCCGAGATCGCGGTGATGGCGCTGGCCGACCAGAAGGACTTCCTTGATGCCGTGGGGCTGGAGGAGCCAGGCCTCAACCGCGTGATCCGTGCGGGCTATGACCTCTTGCATCTCGTCACCTATTTCACCGTAGGCCCCAAGGAGGCGCGCGCCTGGACCATCACCAAGGGCACCAAGGGCCCGGCGGCGGCGGGCGTCATCCACACCGATTTCGAGAAGGGCTACATCCGCGCCGAGACCATCGCTTACGATGACTATGTCGCCAACAACGGCGAAGCGGGCGCGCGCGAGGCCGGCAAGTTCCGGCTGGAAGGCAAGGACTATACCGTCAAGGACGGCGACGTGATGCATTTCCGGTTCAATACGTAGGTTGCAGATGGCATGAGCGACAAGCTCCACTACGAAGACTTCCCCGAGGGTCTCGTCATTCCCTTCGGCGCCTATCACCTCTCGAAGGAGGAGGTGATCGCCTATGCGAGCGAGTGGGACCCGCAGCCGATGCACCTCGACGAGGCGGCGGCCAAAAGCTCCGTGCTCGGAGGATTGGCGGCATCCGGCTGGCAGGGCAGCGCCATTCTCATTCTCCTGGCGGTCGAGGCCTATGCCAACAAATCCGCCGCCATGGCGTCCTCCGGCATGGATGAGGTCAAGTGGCTGAAGCCCGTCTATGCGGGTGAAACGCTCACCGGCCGCGCCACCGTGCTGTCTCGGCGGGTGTCCTCCAAGCGCCCCGAGATGGGCATTCTCAAGATGAAGTTCGAACTCTTCAACACCGCCGGCGAACTCAAGACCGAGATCACCGGCGTGCAGTTCATGGGAGTGCGCAATCCATGATCGGGCTTTACCTTGAAGAGATCGACGTTGGCCGCGTGGTCGAGCTGGGCCAGCATCACTTCACGCGCGAGGCGATCATCGCCTTCGCCAGGCAATATGATCCGCAGCCCTTCCACCTCGATGACGAGGCGGCGCGCAACGGCCCGCTCGGCGTGCTCTCGGCGTCGGGCTGGCACACGGCGGCGGGCTGGATGAAATGCTATGTCGCCACCAACCAGAGGGCGGAGGCGAAGATCAGGGCGGAGGGCAGGGCGCCCGCGCCCATGGGTCCGTCACCCGGCCTCACCAATCTCCGCTGGCTGAAGCCCGTGACGCCGGGCGACACCATCACCTACCGCTCCACGGTGACAGGCAAGCGCGAGCTCAATTCGCGGCCCGAATGGGGGTTGGTGTTCTCGCTCAACGAGGGCTTCAACCAGACGGGTGAATTGGTATTCTCTTTTGAAGGCAAGGTGCTGACGCCGAAAAGGACTGTCTAGCGGCAAGGCCCCCACCCTTACCCCTCCCCCCTCGTGGGGAGGGGCAGGGG
>JBEILC010000073.1:0-12863 GCA_040379425.1 Hyphomicrobiales bacterium | reverse complement strand
CGGCGCCTTCTGATCGGCAAGTTCAAGGACAACGTATACAAGAACGGTAATCACCTGACAGTTGCCGCTCGCTGACGCGGGTCAGGCGGCGATGTGGTCTTGGCGTTTTCTGGGCTCTGCTTTCTCCTTCTGTTTCGGTTGCGGTTTGGGCAGGCCGGCGATGAAGACGGTCTCTGGTGTCCTGCCGTTCATGCCACGGCCCTGGTGGGGACGTTTCGTATTGTAGCCGGCGAGGTAGTCGCCGAGAACCGCCTGCATCTCGCCGATGGTCTCGAACCAGCTGCGCCGGCCTTCGACCCTGAAGTGCTCGTCGAGCAGGGTGCGGTGGAAGCGTTCGGCGATGCCGTTGGACTGCGGCCGCTTGACCCGCGTGGTGCGGTGCTCGATCTCCTCGAGCTGCAGGAACAGCGCGTAAGGGTGCTGGTCGGGGCGGCCGCAGTATTCCCGGCCATTGCCGGACAGAACCACCTCGATCCGGGCGTTGTGGGCCTCGAAGGCAGGAAGCACATCGGTGTTCATCAGGTGCACGGCGGTGACCGGCAGCTTCGAGGAATAGAGCCTCGCCCAGCCATAGCGCGAGTGGCAGGGGTGCTCAAGGGCATGGGCGAGGATGGCGGCCTCGATCTCGGGGGCCACCCGGTTGGGATGCGGGCGCCGGGCGCCGGGCAGCCGGTCAATCAGGCCGTCCGCGCCGTAGGTCTGGAAGTTCCGCCTGATTTCATAGAACTGCTGCCGGGAATAGCCCATCAGCTTGCAGGCCTTGGAAACGTTCGAGAGTTCGGATGCAAGCTCGAGCAAGGAAAGCTTCCGGCGTGCTATCTTCTGGTCCGTGGTCATGTTGTTCTCCGTCGAGGTTCAGGGTTGAAGTCGCAACTCCATCCTAAACCCACATCGGAGCGGCATGGCCACACCGGTCCGGGCGCGCTTGACTCTTGCGGTCCGCGCGCCCTACCGGCGGGCCAGACTGTCAGGTGAATACCATCTCAGCTCACTTGGTGCCTTCAGCATGATGCCACGGAACATCAGCTCCTCCGAGAAGCCGACGAGGCACATGGTCACGATCACGGTGATCACGAGAAGCGAGACGCCCGGCGTGCCGGTGAGGAAGGCGGCGGCGAAGAGGGCCGCGATGACCAGGAAGGCCGGCGCCATCCACCACAGGCCACTCCAGTCGATGGGGCCGAAGCCGCAGTGCCAGTGCCCGAACAGGTGCTGCGCCACGATGACGGCATAGACGCTCATCGCCAGTTCGAAGAACACCAGCACATTCACCATCGCCGGGTCGCCATAGGTGATGCCGTAGACATGCCCCGCCGTGAACATGCCCGCCGCCATGATGGCGATGTAACCCAGCGCCGCCAGCACCGCCTTGCGCATCAACCCATCCGCGTCCGCCTTGCCCGTCATGATCGCCGCCCTTCCGGTTTCCGAATTTAGCCCTATCCTATCTTGGGAATAAAGTCAGGAGACGGTTGCGGGAACTCCTGCCCCGGCCCGCCGTTTTCCCGGGCGTGAACCCCGGCAAAGAGGAGGCTGCCATGCCAAAGGGTGACAAGCGCGCCTGGGCCACCGTCAACAAGCAGGACGGCGGCGGCAAGCAGTCCGGCTCCGGCAGAAAGGGCTGAAAGCGCCGCAGGCCGCGCCGCTGCCCCAATCTTGCCCGGATTTCCGGGTGTAGCGTAATGGTTGTTGCCCGGCTATTTCGGGCGGCGTCGCTTCTGTATGACTGTCCGGAAGGGGGCAAGTTAAGGGGTTTTGACGATGGGCCTGAAGAAGATCGACGGACGTCTGCTGGCATCGCTGGCCCTGGTGGGCCTGCTGGCGGCGGGCTGTTCCTCCTCCGGAGGGCCCGGCGATTCCGGGGTCACCGCCCCAAGCTCGCCCCAGGCGATGAACTCTGACGAGATCCGCTCCACCCTGTCCGGCAACAGCTGGCGCTTCAGGGGCCCCAACAACACCGGCACCACGCTTTACGCCGAAGACGGCACCTCGCTGGTCGAGGTGGATGGCAAGGGCACCACCAAGGGCAAGTGGATGACCAAGGACGGCCAGCTCTGCGAGAGCTTCGATCCCGCCCCCTGGCTTCCGGGCGGCGTGCCGATGACCTGCTATCCCTTCGCCCGCGGCGGCGCGCCCGGCAGCTATCAGGCCGGCAAGGCCGTCTTCACGCAGGCGTCATGAGGGTCTAGCCCTCCGCCACAATTGGGCCACAGCCTCACCAAAGTCCTGCCGCGCCGGGGCGAGATAGGCCAAAGACCCCCTCTTCCAAGTTGATTGCGCAGGGTGATTTGAAGATGACGCGTTTATCGCGCCGAACTGTCCTTTTGTCTGCCTTGGCCCTCGGCGTTTCCGCGCGCGCCGCCTGGGCCCAGTCATCCGGGGCCTTCCGCAGCGAGAGCGATCCCTTCGCCGGAAGCGGCGTCGACGGCTTCCCCTCGGACGAGCAGTATTACGACCCCGCCCTGCTGCCTCCCCCTGAGTCCCCCATCGATTATCCGGTGGAGATCATTCCGGAGCGGCGCATCAGGAGGAAGTTCCGCCGCCAGAAGGTGGCCTTCGAGGGCGCGGAGGATCCCGGCACCATCGTGGTCGATCCGGACAACCGCTTCCTCTACCACGTGCTCGCCTATGGCACGGCCATGCGTTACGGCGTGGGCGTGGGCCGCGCTGGCTTCGCCTGGGCGGGTGCGGCACAGATCGGCATGAAGCGGCGCTGGCCGCGCTGGGTCCCCCCGCGCGAGATGGTGGACCGTGACGAGCGCGCGCGGGAATGGGTCAACGGCCAGCCCGGCGGCCCGGACAATCCGCTGGGCGCCCGCGCCCTCTATCTCTACGCCAACGGACAGGATACGCTCTACCGCATCCATGGCACCAATGAGCCGCAATCGATCGGCAAGGCCATGTCATCGGGCTGTATCCGCATGCTGAACCAGGACATCGTCGAACTCTACGACAGCGTCATCATCGGAACCCCGGTCACCGTGCGCCCCTCGCGCGGGTCGTGATCCGTGGCCGGCGCCATCACCACCCTCGGCTTCGATGCCGATGACACGCTGTGGCAGAACGAGACCTTCTTCCGCATGACGGAGCAGCGCTTCACCGAGCTGCTTTCCTCCCACGGCGATCATCATGTCCTCTCCGCCCGGTTGCTGGAGGCCGAGCGCCGCAACCTCGCCTTCTACGGCTACGGCGTGAAAGGCTTCACCCTCTCGATGATCGAGACGGCGGTGGAGGTGACCAATGGCGAGATCGAGGCCCCGGTCATCGCCGAGATCCTCAGCTTCGGCCGCCAGATGCTGCAGAACCCGGTCGAGACCTTGCCCGGCGTCCATGAGACGCTGGACCAGCTCGCCGGCCGCTACCGCATCATCCTGGTCACCAAGGGCGACCTCTTCGACCAGGAGCGCAAGCTCGCCCTGTCCGGCCTCGGCGATTACTTCGAGGCCGTCGAGATCGTGAGCGAGAAGACCCGCGCCACCTATAAGCGCGTCTTCGCCCGCCACGGCGAAGGCCCTGAGCGTGCGATGATGGTCGGCAACTCGCTCAAGTCCGATGTCGTCCCGGCCATTGCCGCCGGGGCCTTCGGCGTCCACGTGCCCCATGAGCTGACCTGGGTCCTGGAACATGAGGAGGCGCCGGAGGGCAACCCCCGCTTCCGCCGCATTGCCACGCTGGGGGAGCTTCCCGCCCTCCTCGGCCAAATGACTTGAAGGCCCGTTCCGCCTGTGGCACACCGCGGCACCCGTCCCGGCATTTGAGGATTTGAATTCGTGATCGCCCGTCCGCTCGCCACATTGACCGCCGCAGCACTGCTCGCCCTGGCGCTCGCCGGCTGCGGTACGCAGGGCCCCCAGGGTGTCCGCATCACCAACAACGGCACCTCGGCCACCACCGACAAGGAGCCGATCCCGATTTCGGATTTCACCGCGGACCAGATCCGTGCCTCGATCTCCGGCAAGACCTTCCAGTACACCCGCGCGGACAGCAACGGCTTCGTTACCTACAACGACGATGGCACCTTCAGCTTCCAGGACGACGTCAAGGGCGGCGGCACCGGCAAGTGGACCGCCAACGGCAAGGAGTATTGTGAGTCATGGGGCAAGGGCCCCGTCGAGTGCGGCGTCTTCAAGAACACCGGTGACGCCTACTTCGCGGCGAAGAGCCGCCTGGTGGAGATGAAGGTTTAGGGAAAGCGTCTTCTCCCGCTTCTTCAGCGGGAGAAGAAAGGACCCGCGAAGCAGGGAGATGAGGGGGGAGTCTAGCACCGGTGCTTGCGGTCCCTCACCTTCCCCAACTGCGTTGGGGCCCCGTCCTCTCCCGCGTCGCAGGAGAGGACGACACCTCACTCATTCAGAAACGGATTCGTCTCCCGCTCTTCGCCGATGCGGCAGGGCTGGCCGTGGCCGGGCAGGCACACCACGTCAACGCCCAGCGGATAGAGCTTCTCCTTGATCGAGCGGATCAGCGTCGCATGATCGCCGCGCGGGAAATCCGTGCGGCCAATCGAGCCCTTGAACAGCACGTCGCCGACCAGCGCGAAGCGGTTCTCCGCGTTGAAGAACACCACCGAGCCAGGCGTATGCCCCGGCGCCTCGGAGATAGCGAAGCTCAAGCCGCCGACGCTCACGCTGTCGCCTTCCTTCAGCCAGCGGTCCGGCGTCACGGGCCGCGCCTCGATGCCGTACTTCGCGCCGGACGCGGCGAGGTCCTCGAGCAGGAACAGGTCCTCCGGGTGCGGGCCCTCGATCGGCACGCCGAGCTTCTCCTTCAACTCCGCAGCCCCGCCCGCATGGTCGATGTGGCCATGGGTGAGCAGGATCTTTTCGATTGCAACGCCACTCTCGCGGATCGCATCGAGAATGGCCGGCACATCGCCGCCGGGGTCGACGATGGCGCCCTGCTTCCTGTCCGGGTCGAAGACCAGCGAGCAGTTCTGCTGGAAGGGCGTCACGGGAATGATGAAGGCCTGAAGCTTTGTCATGGCCGGGCTGCATAGCTGCGTGGCGTGGCGGACGCAACCGCCTTGCCCCTGTCATCGCCGCCGTCTAGAGCCTGACCATGACCGCCGCCACTCCAACCCGCTCCCGCACCGGAAACATCATTGCCGCAATGGCGGTGGTGGCCGCCTGCGACATCGCCTTCGGCCTCACCATGCAATTGATGCCGCTGCTGATGGAGCGGGAGGGCTGGCCCGCCTGGGCCATCGGCCTCAACGTCGCCATGGGGCCGATCGGCATCCTCATCGCCGGGCCTTTCATGCCCAAGCTCCTCGGCAACATCGGCACAAGGCGCGCGGCTTTCGGGATCGTCGGGATCCTCGTCCTCAGCCTCGCAGCCATCAGCATCTCGCCCATCTGGATGTGGTTTCCGCTGCGCTTCATCTTCGGCCTGGCGACCAGCGCGCTCTTCACGATCGGCGAAACCTGGGTCCTGTCCTTCGCCACCAAGGAGAATCGCGGGCGGGTGATGGGCATCTACACCTCGCTGCTGGCCGCAAGCTTCGCGGTGGGGCCCTTGATCCTGCCCTTCACAGGCATTGAGGGCATCCTTCCCTGGGTCATCGGCATCGTCTGCATCCTGATCAGCATACTGCCCCTCGGCTTCGTCGAGGTCGAGGACGACTCCTTCCGTGAGAAGGAGGGCGGCGGACATTTCTTCGCCTTTGTGAAGAAGGCGCCGATGCTGCTCTTTGCCGTGACGGCGGCCACCCTGTTCGACAATGTGCTGGTGTCCTTCTTCACCATCTACGGCATCCGCAGCGGCCTCACGCTGGAGACGGCGAGCTGGATTCTCGGCGTCGGCATCATCGGCAACATGGTGCTGTTCTATCCCATCGGCTGGCTCGCGGACCACTGGTCGCGCAAGGGTGTGATGCTGGTGACGGCGGGCTTGACCATCGTGCTGTCCTTGAGCCTGACCGTCGTCATCACGCACTGGCTGGTGTGGCCGGTGATGGTGCTGGTGACGGCCTCCGCCTTCGGCGTCTATGTGGTGGCGCTGGCCGAACTGGGCGACCGCTTCAGCGGGCCGGACCTTATCGCAGGCGCTTCGGCGATTGCCGCGATGTGGGGCGTGGGGGGACTGGTGGGGCCGCCCATCGCGGGCCTCGCCATCGATCTCTTCGGAGCCGGCGCCATGCCCGTCACATTGGCGGGTTTCTATGTGATGCTGGTCGCAGGCCTCCTGGCGAGCGGCGGCAAACTGGTGCGGGAGACCGCTGTTGGATAGGCAGCGCATCATGAATTTGCTGGCGGCGATCGCCGCCATCTCGGTCTTCGGCTTCACCTTTGGCCTGATGTTTCCGCTGCTCTCCCTCATCATGGAGAGCCGCGGCATGCCGCCGCAGATCATCGGCTACAATGCGGCGATGCCTCCCGTGGGGATCATGCTCTCGGTCTTCGTGATCCCCACCGTGGTGCGCCGCTTCGGCGCAAAGCGCGCGGTGATCGGGGCGGCCCTGCTCACCGCGGCGGTCATCCTCTGCTACCCCTTCGCGCCGATGTTCTGGTGGTGGTTCGTGCTCCGCATCCTGCAGGGCTTCTTCATCTCGATCCTCTTCGCCATCAGCGAGGCGTGGATCGTGCGCTTTGCGGAGGGGCCCTGGCGTACGCGCATCCTGGCGATCTATACCTCCGTCCTGGCGCTGAGCTTCGGCGGCGGTCCCGCCATCATCACCTTCACCGGCATCGAGGGCGCCCTTCCCTTCCTCATCGGGGCCGCAGTGCTGCTGGTCGCCACCATTCCTATCTTCTTCGTCAAGGACGAGGCGGTGGACAGCGAGGATGAAACACCGCTCTCCGTCTTCGCCTTTGCGCGCAAGGCGCCGATCCTGCTCTTCGCGGTGATGATGTTCGCCATCCTCGATGCCGCAAACCTGAGCTTCCTGCCTGTCTATGCCGTCAAGAAGGGCTTCGACCAGGAGATGGCGGCGCTGGCGCTCACCGCCTTCGTCATCGGCAACACGGTGCTGCAGTTTCCCATCGGCTGGCTGGCGGACCATGTCTCAAAGCGCGCCGTGATGGCGGGCTGCGCGGTGCTGGCGGGTACGGCCTCCCTGCTCGTGCCCTTCGTATTCGGCACCATCCTTCTGTGGCCGGTGCTGACCGTGATGGGCGCCACCGCGGCAGGCATCTACACCGTGGCGCTGGCCGAACTGGGCGAGCGCTTCTCCGGCCATGAGCTGGTCACCGGCACGGCCTCCTTCTCCACCATGTGGGGTTTCGGGGCGCTGGCAGGGTCATTGACGGCGGGCTGGTCCATTGCCGCCTTCGGGCCTGATGGCCTACCCTTCTCCATGGCGGCCGTCTTCCTCGTCTTCATCCTGTCGATAGCCGCCAGCAGGGGAACAGCGCGCGGTAAGCCAGCATGACGCCGAAACAGTTCAGCTATGGCGCGGGCGTATTGTTCGTGGCGGCGGGTGCCGCCTGCTGGAGCCTGGGCGGCGCGCTTGTTCGCCTCACCGACGGCATCGACGTGTGGCAGATCATCTTTTACCGCTCGGTCACCGTGCTGCTCTGCATGGGGCTGTGGCTCGGCTACAGGTTCCGCGGCACGCTGATGCAGCGCGTGGCGGATGCGGGCGTCAATGCGGTGATCGCGGGCGTAGCGGTGGGCACGGCGGGCCTCACCTTCGTGGCCTCGCTGTTCTACACGACCGTGGCGGAAGCGATCTTCATGGTGGGAGTGGCGCCCTTCCTCTCGGCACTTCTCGGCTTCTGGATCCTCAGGGAGCGCATTGCGCCCATCACCTGGGTTGCGATGACCGTGGCGCTCGCCGGCATGGCGGTGATCTTCTACGGCAACCGCGGCGGCGGTGCCGTGACGGGCACGCTGCTCGCCGTATATTCTGCTTTCTGCTTCTCCTGCTATGCCGTGCTGCTGCGCTGGGGGCAGAGGACGGAAATGTCCGTGGCGCTGATCTGGAACGCGATCTACCTGATCCTGGTGTCGGGCCTCGTGCTGCTGCTGCCAATGGGCCTCAGCAAGGCGACGGGTTTCGAGGCCTTCGCGATCGGCTGGCAGAACATGGGGGCGGTGTTCCTGATGGGCTCGGTGCAGCTCACGCTGGGACTCGCATTGTTCACCGTGGGCTCACGCAGCGTGCCGGCCGCTCAACTGTCCCTCATCGCGCTGGTGGAACCGGTGCTGTCACCTGTCTGGGCCTGGTTCGTCAGCCGGGAGCTGCCGCCCGTCTGGACTTTCCTCGGCGGGGCGGTGATTGTGGGGGCCATCGTGATTCAGGCCCTCTTCAGCGGCACAAGGGACCAGCACAATGAACGCCATCCTGCCAGACAGCAGCGCAGCCGCGAGCCAGCTTTCGACCGTCCGTGACTTCCTGCGCTGGGCGCTCAGCGAATTCCGGCAGGCGAAGCTCGCGCACGGCCACGGGACCTCCTCCGCCATGGACGAGGCCGCCTTCCTGATCCTCGAAACGCTTCATCTTCCGGCCGACGACATCAACCCGTGGCTCGACGCCACATTGCTCATGACGGAACGGCGCGAACTGGCGGAAATCATCCGTAAACGGATCGAAACCCGCATGCCTGCCGCCTATCTCGTCCAGAAGGCATATATCGGCGGCGTTCCCTTCCATGTGGATGAGCGTGTGATTGTGCCACGCTCCTACATCGGTGAGCTCATGGCCTCGGGCATCTTCGGCGGGGATGAAGCGCCGCTCGTCGAGGACGTCTCGCAGGTGACCAGCGTTCTCGATCTCTGCACCGGCTCGGGCTGCCTCGCCGTGCTCGCGGCGGGAATCTTCCCCAACGCCGAGATCGATGCCGCCGACCTTTCAACGGATGCGCTCGAGGTGGCCCGCATCAATGTGGAGGAGCATGGCCTGGCTGACCGGATCACGCTCCGCCAGGGCGACCTCTTCGAGGCGGTGGAGGGCGCCGCCTACGACCTCATCATATGCAATCCGCCCTATGTAGCAGCGGCGGAGGTCGATGCCTTTCCGCCCGAATACGGGCATGAGCCGGTGATGGCGCATATCGGCGGCGATGACGGGCTCGACCTTGTGCGCCGCATCCTCAGCGAAGCGGCCGATCACCTGAACCCCGGCGGCGGCCTCATCTGCGAGATCGGCACGGGGCGCGAACTGCTCGTCGCCGATTACCCGCACCTCGATTTCCTGTGGCTCGACACCGAGCAATCCCAGGGCGAGGTCTTCTGGATCACGCGGGAGCAGTTGCTCGAACCGGGTCTCTAAGCCTCAGCGGCGGAGACCCGTCGCGGTAACGAGATTGTCGTACATGGTCCGAGTCATGCGCGCCATTTCCGGCATCAGCGGGAAGGACTCCCTCACGATCCGCGGATAGGCCTCATCGCCCATGTGCTTGTGAAGCGAGGCGATATAGCCCGGCAGGCTCGCCCATCCGGCGACAGTCTGCGGCGTGAACTCGCAGTGGAACTGTGTGCTGATGGCGTGATCGCCGATGGCCAAGGCCTGCACCTTCGCACGCGGCGAGTTGGCCAGCACCGCCGCCCCGTCCGGAACCTTCTTCACTTCCGCCATGTGCCACTGCATCACCTTGTGGCTTGGAGCGAGACCCTGTGTCAGCCGGTGGCCCGCCGCATCACCGGTGAGGGAAACATCGAACACGCCGACCTCGCCTTCCTCAGCCAGCGCCACTTCACCGCCCAGTGCGGTGGCCAGCAACTGGTGTCCGAGGCAGACACCGAAATAGGGATTCGCACGCTGGCTCACCCATTCGCGGATCGCCTGCTTTTCGGCGGCGAGCCACGGGTGGCGGTCCTCTTGCCAGGTGTCCTGCGCGCCGCCCAGCACGAAGAGGAAATCATATGGAGCGAGATTGGGGATCGCCTCCCCCTCGAACAGCCGCACGGCATGAGGAATGATGCCGTCCTCCGCGAAGAAATCCAGGAACCGGCCCGGATGATCATGGTCCATATGCTGGAAAACGAGCGCACGCTTCATGAAACGTCCCTGAGAAATGCGCGGCGCACCTGCCGCGCTGTGCGAGCGGCATGACGGAAAATGGCGCCCCTGTCGAGAGGCGCTCAGCGAGGGGGCAAGCCGGCCCGCCTCCGGCGAAGCTCAGACGATCTGCAGATCGACAGCCTGGGGCCCGCGGCCCTTCTTGTCCGGCTGGATCTCAAAGCTGATCTTCATGTTTTCAGAGAGCTCCGGAATGCCGGAGCGCTGCACGGCCGTGATGTGCACGAACACATCCTTGCCGCCACCTTCCGGCGAAATGAAACCGTAACCCTTTGCCTGGTTGAAGAACTTCACTGTGCCGTTCTGGCGCATGAGAAGGGCGTCCCTTATTCCATTACACGTTGCGTGCCGACCCCGCCGCGGGTGGAGGGCGGCGGCCCATTTGGCTCAGCGGCTTCTTATGGAAAGGTGCTTGTCCCCTTGCGGAAGGCAATCTTGACCACTCGAACAGCATAGCCGGCGCCCGGCATGTGCTTGCCGGACCGAATGATTATGCTTTACCCATGTGTGTGGGGCAAGAGGGGTGTTCGCGAACCACAAGGCTTGATTTGTAGGCAATGTCGGCCAATAGTTAGTCTGTTCGGCAGGGATCACCGCATGGCGTCCTCTTGGAAGATTGCTACCTTGGCGTTTATCGCAGTTGTGGGAATAACCGGCTTGGCGGCCGCCAAGCCGACGCAGACCACCAGATATAGCTACTATCCCATCGGTGGCGGCTCCGCGTCCGAAATCTATGACTCGATGATGCGGAAAGGCCCCAAGGTGAACGGAGCCAAGGCCTATGCCGCAACCTCTGCCACCACCACGCAGGATGGCAAGCTTCTGCAGGGCGCCTCCTGCAAGGTGCAGGACTACCGCCTCAAGTTGGAATTCGTGATCAAGCTTCCAAAGATCAGGAACGAGAAGGCACTCCCCGCGGCTGATCGCAAACGATGGCAGCAATTCTCGAGCTTCCTCAAGGCGCATGAGGAAACCCACCGCGAGATCTGGATGGGCTGTGCCGCGGATCTCGAGCGGCAGGTCAGGGCAATCAGGGCCAAGTCCTGCGACGAGGCGGACCGCAAGGCGACCCAGCTCTGGGACCGTATCCGTGCAGCCTGCGACCGCAAGCACAAGGCCTTCGACGCCGCCGAGCAGAAGCGCCTGATGGCGCACCCCTTCGTGAAGATGGTCTACAAGCGGGCAACCGCCACCCACGGGGCGGGGGCGGACTAGGTTCTAGCGCAGCACCCGGCCAGCCACCGCCGCGAGCTTCTCGAGAAGGGCTGGGTCACGCGCCTCCCGCGCGGTCATGATGGCGAAGTCGAGCGCACGGTCCGATCCCGCCGGACAATTGGGATGCTGGCGCGGGAAGTCCTGCGCGATGCGCGCCACGAGACGCTTGGCGTTGCCCGAATTGGCCTTCATCACCTCGACCACCTTGGCGGCGTCGACGGTGCCATGCTCCTCATGCCAGGAGTCATAATCCGTCACCATGGCGATGGTGCAGTAGCTGATCTCCGCCTCGCGCGCGAGCTTGGCTTCCGGCATGTTGGTCATGCCGATCACCGATGCGCCCCATGAGCGGTAGAGATGCGACTCGGCCAGCGTGGAAAACTGCGGACCTTCCATCACCACATAGGTGCCGCCACGTGCATGCGATATGCCCTCTGCTTTCAATGCATGTTCCGCAATGTTCTGCAGCGCTGGCGATACCGGATGCGAGAACGGCACATGGCCAACGCAGCCCGTGCCGAAGAAGCTCTTCTCGCGTGCGAAGGTGCGGTCGATGAACTGGTCGATCAGCACGAAGGTGCCGGGCGGCAGGTCTTCCTTGAGCGAGCCCACGGCGGAGAGCGAATAGAGATCCGTCACCCCTGCCCGCTTCAACACGTCGATGTTGGCGCGGTAGTTGATGGTGGTCGGAGAATGCACATGGCCCCGGCCGTGACGCGGCAGGAAGACGACGGGAAGGCCTGAGATCTCGCCGCGCCGCACCTCGTCGGAGGGTTCTCCCCAGGGCGAGGCGATCTTCTCCCAGCGGGCATTCTCCATGGGCACGTCATAGATGCCCGAGCCACCGATAATGCCGAGAACCGATGCCGTCATGCGCTGCCTCTCCCTGTCCTGGCCCATACATGCCCGAGACCGGCGCAAACGAAAAGGCCCGGGTCTTCATCCAGGCCCCTTCAGGTCTGTTTGCGAAAGCTCAGTGGGCGTTAGCCCAGATCCGGTTTTTCACGAGATAGAGCAGCAGCGCCAGGATGCCGAGATAGATCATCACCATGAAGCCGGTGCGCTTTCTCTCTTCCATCTTGGGCTCGGCCGTCCAGGCGAGGAAGGCGGCAACATCGCGCGCCATCTGGTCGACAGTCGCGGGCGTGCCGTCGTCATAGGTCACCTGGTCGTCAGTGAGCGGCTGCGCCATGCCGATCCAGTGGCCGTTGGCGAAGTACGGGTTATAGGCCTTGCCTTCCGGCTGTTCGGCCTTCAGCTCCTCCGGGATCTGTTCGTCGGGCACATAGCCGGTCAGCACGGAATAGACGTATTCCGGTCCGCCGATGCCGTTCACCAGCTGATTGAACGTGCCGAACCAGCCAGGCCGCGCCTTGGTGATGAGCGAGAGATCGGACGGGTAAGCCCCGCCATTGGCCGCGCGCGCCGCCTGCTCATTCGGGAAGGGCGAGGGAAACCGGTCCGACGGCAGCGCCGGCCGTTCGAACATGTCTCCGTCGTTGTTCGGACCGTCCTGCACCATGTAGCCCGCGGCCAGCGTTCTCACCTGCTGGTCGGTGAACTCAGGCCCGCCGGGCTGCGACAGGTTGCGGAAGGCCACGAACTTCATCGCATGGCAGGCCGCGCAGACTTCCTTGTAGACCTTGTAGCCGCGCTGCAGCTGCGCCCGGTCAAAGGTGCCGAAGGG
>JBEILC010000072.1:0-12882 GCA_040379425.1 Hyphomicrobiales bacterium | reverse complement strand
GCTGGGCGATGCCGCGAAGATGGTGCTGCTGTCCTTCGACTCCACGCTGCGCTCGAACTTGAGCGTCGGGCTCCCGATCGACCTTCTCACCTACGAGACGGGGACACTCAAGATCGAGCATACCAAGCGCATCGGCCTCGATGATCCCTATTTCAAGATGCTCTCGAGCGAGTGGTCAAAGGCGCTGCGCATGGCCTTCATGAACATCGAGGCGCTCGACATCTAGCGCCTGTAGGCGGTGCGCGATTGATGACCGGCCATCGTGCCGAACCAGCGCGCAAGCGCAGGGACCAGCACGGCGACCAGCAGTGCGGCGAGCGCCAGAAGCAGAGCGAGCGCCACGCCCACCTCCGCGACAGATGGCCTTGACGACAGGGCGAGGGGCGCCACCGCCGCAGCCAACGCGATCAGCGGCAGGAGTGCCGCACGAAGCGACAAGCCATTTGCAGAGGCAGGCCCTGGTCGCGCGGCCAGATGGTCGGCCATGCGCATGGATGACGCGACCAGCAGCGCAAGGGCCGCGCTGAGGCCCGCCAACATCGAGGCATTGAGGCTGATCTCGAGTAGGACCGTCACAGCGGCGGTGAGTGTCACGAAGGCCGTTGCGGGGACGAGCGACAGTATCCACGCGGTGACATTGCGCAATGCGGCCAGCAGCAGCATGGCGGAGAGCGCCAGCGCTGTCCCCAGCGCCAGCACGGTCTCATGATGGATGATCTCGTTGCGCGAGAGGGACACCATCGGCTCGCCTGCGGCCTGCGGCACGACGCGCCGAACGGCCGCCGCGAATGAAAGCTGACCGATGCCGTTGCGCGGCATCACCTCGATTCGCCACATGCCTTTATCCGACACAAAGCGGCGGAGCAGCCGCGGGTCCAGGCTGCCGATGCCCGGGGCGTCGAGACTTGCGAGGCGTTCCATCTCGGCGGAAAGCCGGCCGAGCCCACCGAACAGCGCGCGCTCAAGCGCGGCGGCACGTTCGGGCGGCGGGGGCTCTGGCGCCGTGAAGAGGACGACGGCCCGGCGCAGCCGCATTGCCGCTTCCTTCAGCTCCGGCGAGGTGGCGGGGCCAATGGCGATCGCCGTCAGCCGCTCGTCGAGATTCGCAAGGCTCTGTGTGAGCTGGACCGGGCCGGGCGGCGGACGGAAGGCGGGTTCGAAGGGCGTGAGGCTCGCCAGCCGGCGGAGTTCGGCAATCTTCTGCGGCGCCTCCGGCGGCAGGAACTGAGATGCAGTCCGGGCCGCGCCAACCTCGGGCAGCCCGGCAAGTGTATTGACCAGTGCCTCGACCTCACCCTCAGGCGACAGGATGTGAATGGCCCCGCGTGCATCGGGCGTTTCGATGATGGGCGGGGGAGAAGATGGCACTTGCCGCTCCCCGAAGCGCACGCCCGGCAGGAAGACCGCGCAGAACATCGCGCCGCCGAGCACCATCATCGCCAGGGCATCCATCGCGTTCCTGCTGGTCCGTGTGAGCCTGCCGCCGAAAGCCTCGTCCAGCCAGTTCGCATCGCCCAAGGGGCGGCGGTCGGAAAGCACCGAAAGGGCTGCGGGCAGCAGCGTCATGGATACGAGCCAGGCCATGGCGCAGCCGAAGAGCGCCGTCGCCGCGAACTGGCCGAGCGAGGGCAATTGGCGTGGCAGCCATGACAGCCAAATGGCGGCGAAGAGCAGGATGACGGCGGTGACGAGGCTCCCCTGCCGGTGCCCCGCCAGCAGCACGGACTGGATGATGGAAACGCCCTTGGCCCGGCAACCCGCGAAGGAGGTGGCCAGCAGAGACCCCCCCATGAAGACCGGCGCCAGCACCGCGAGCGCGAAAGTCCATGTCGCTCCATCGAGCGGGCGGCCAGTTCCTGCGGCGGCGGCGGCGGTAAAGCTCAGCGTGACGACGGCACCCAGCAGCAAGGCCAGCGCCTGGCGGACCGAGCCCAGGATCACAGTGGTCAGAACCGAGGCCAGCAGGATCGCCAGGCTGGCCGGCACGATGAAATCGCGCAGCGTGCTGGGTGCGGTGGCAAGCGCCCGGCGCGGCCACAGCCAGGTGACGCCCGCAGAGCCTTCGGAGGCCGCCCGTGCCGCGGCAGCGGCCTTTGGCTCCATGCCGGATTGCGGGGTTGCCAGAACAAACCACCGCTGGCTCGCCATATCACCGCCAAGGCCCGCAAGCGCCACCCAGTCCACGGGCCGGGGCTCACCCTTCACCTCCGCTTCGATGGCGGCGGCGGCGGCCTGCAGCATGGCCTCAAGGCCCGGCGGCGAGCGGCCCTGCGCCACTGCCTTGCCGATCTCATTCACCAGGCTGGCGAAGCCCAGCATGTCCGGTGCGGAAGCAAGGGCGTAATGCAGGGGCTCCATCTGGATCAGCCCCTCGACCCTCGCCGTGACCTGCGCCAGATCGCGGAACAGCAGCGCATTGGTCTGATAAAAGCTGCCGGTGCCGGGCACGAAGGCCGATTGGAACAGGTCCTGGCGCAGGCTCAGCGTGGCGGCAAGCGCCAGCGCCTGTTCCCGCGCTGCCGTGGCATCGCTGTTGTCCACGACGGCGAGGAAGGTCTGCTCGATGCCGGGAAACGCGCTTTCGAGCGCCGCCTGCCGCTGTTCTGTCGGCTGGTCGAGCGTGATGCGCGGGCGCTGGTCGGGATCAATGGTGAGGACGGAGGCAGCATAGCCGCCACAGGCCATCGCAAGCACCGCGTAGAGCAGCACGATGATGCTGCCATTGGCGGCAGAAAAGCGCGCCAGCCGCGCATAGGCGTTGGGGCGCAGCTTCTGCCGCGGCCTGGCGCTGACCTGCGGCCTGCCGCTCCAATGGGGATTTTCCCACGTCATGCCCGCCTGGAGGATCCCCCGGCCCGGCCGTTGCAGTTTCGAGTGTCCGCCCGCTTCATGGGCAGGGGTTTTAGAGCATGGCGCGCCAAAGTGGGAACCTCTTTTGCAATCTTTCCCGTCCTCAAGTAATTGATCTGACGCGCATCACCGCGCCCCCCCCCGAATGAAAGGAAAATCAGGCATCATGGCGTCAGGCAGGACCGGCAACCCCGGCTGGCACACTGAAACCGCGGCCGTTCACGCTGGCGAGTATGTCGATGCGTCCACCCGGGCGTCATCCCCCAATCTGGTCATGTCGGTGACCTTCGCGCCCGAGCGCCTGACGGGCTTTTCCGCCCGTGACGAGAAGGAATACGAGGGGCACGTCTATGGCCGGGTCAGCAGCCCCACGGTTGCACAGCTTGAAGCCAAGCTCGCCGCCCTCGAGGGGGCGGAATCAGCACTCTGCTTCGCCTCGGGTGTTGCCGCCGCCCATGCCCTGATCCTCGGGCGCCTCAGCAAGGGTGACCACCTGATCGTGCCGGATGCCAATTACGTGGGCATCGCCGAACTGGCGCGAGACACCCTGCCCCGCTTCGGGATCGAGGTGTCCTTCGTCGACGTGTCGCGCCCGGATGAGGTCGCAGCGGCAATCCGAGCCAATACCCGCATGCTGTGGCTCGAAACCCCGGCCAACCCGACCATGAAGCTCTGTGACATTGCCCTGCTCGCGGCGCTGGCACACGGCAAGGGCGTCAGGGACGTGGCGGTCGATTCCACCTATGCCACGCCCATTGCCACGAAGCCCCTGGCGCTCGGCGCGGATTTCGTGATCCATTCGCTGACCAAGTATCTCTGCGGTCATGGCGATGCCATGGGTGGCGCCGTGACCGGCCGGAAGCAGGATCTTGACCCCCTGAACCTCGAGGCCTCGGTTCATTTCGGCGGCGTGCTCTCGCCCTTCAACGCCTGGCTGATCCTCAGAGGGGCGGCAACGCTGCCGATCCGTATGCGCGCGCATGAGGAGGCTGCCATGAAGGTGGCCCGCTACCTCGAAGGCCATCCGCAAGTCACCCGCGTGTTCTACCCCGGCCTTCCCTCCCACCCGCAGCATGAGCTGGCGCGGCGTCAGATGAAGAACTTCTCCGGCATGATGACCTTCCAGACCAAGGCACCGGGACCGGAGATCGCCGCACGCATGGTGAAGGATCTGGAGGTGATCCACTATGCCGTCTCGCTCGGCCACCACCGGAGTCTGATCTACTGGATCGGCACCGATGACATTCAGGCCTCGACCTTCCGGCATGACGCCGAGCAGCTCCGCCGCTACCGTGAATTCGCGGGCGACGGTGTGTTCCGTCTCTCGGTGGGGATCGAGAATGCCTACGACCTGATCGCCGATCTCGAAAAGGTGCTTTAGGACGCGCCGGGGCTTGCGGTCTTCGCGGAATCGGCCGCGATGTGCCGCCGGTAGGACCGCAGGCTGACCGGGATCAAGGCGAGATAGATGATGCTGACGATGGAGAGGAATTCCCACGGGTAGGCGATCAGCATGATGACCGCGAGAACCGCGAGGCCCAGCACAGGCAGCACCCTTTCACCCGGAATGAGGCCCATGTTCTTGCCGGAGAATGTCGGAATGCGGCTGACCATCAGGAGAGCGATCAGCGCGACATAAGGCCCGATGAGGAGCGCCCAGCCGTGCCCGTCATCGATCAGGCCGAGGAAACCCAGGTAAAAGGGAAGAAGGGCCAACCCTGCCCCCGCAGGCGCTGGCGCGCCGGTGAAGAACTGGCTGGACCAGGCTGGCTTGTTCGGATCGTCGAGTGCCACGTTGAAGCGCGCCAGGCGCAAGGCGCAGGCGATGGCGAGAACGAGGCAGATGACCCATCCCAGCGTCTTCAGGCTGTTGAGTGACCACACATAGAGAAGAATGGCCGGAGCAACGCCGAAGTTGACGAAGTCCGCGAGCGAGTCGAGCTCTGCGCCGAAGCGCGAGGTGCCCTTGAGGAGGCGCGCAAGCCGGCCATCCACCGCATCGAGCACCACGGCCAGCATGACGCAGCCGACAGCGATCTCATAACGGCCTTCGAAGGCAAGGCGGATGGCGGTCACACCGCTGCACAGCGCCAGCAGCGTGATGAGGTTCGGGAGCAGATAGCGCACCGGCACCATGCGGAATCGGCGCTGCCGGGCGTTCGAGGCAACAGCAGTGTCGATGCTGCCGTTCTGCTCCTCCATCAGCTTGTGCGCCCCTGGCGATCAGGTTCTTGCGAGGAGAGATCGGCGAGGACCGTTTCTCCTGCGACGGCGCGCTGGCCGATGCAGGCCAGCGACTTCACGCCGGGCGGCAGGTAGACGTCGACGCGGCTCCCGAAACGGATGAGGCCGAAACGCTGGCCGGCGGAGAGATGCTCACCCTCATTCACGAACTTCACGATGCGCCGGGCCACCAGGCCCGCGATCTGCACCACGCCGATGAGCTGTCCGTTGGAACGCTCGAGCGTCAGCGCCTGGCGCTCATTGTCGAGCGAGGCCTTGTCGAGATCGGCGTTGAGGAACAGGCCTGGCACATAGACGATGCGCCGGATCGCTGCGTCGAGCGGCGCGCGGTTCACATGCACGTCGAAGACGTTCATGAACACCGAAATGCGCGTCACGGGCTCACGCGGCAGGTCGAGCTCGGCAGGCGGGATGACCTCCTCGATGGCGCTGATCCGGCCGTCCGCCGGGGAGATCACAAGGCCCTCCCTGAGGGGCGTCACCCGTTCCGGGTCCCGGAAGAAATAGGCACACCACAAGGTGAGAATGACGCCGACCCAGGCCAGTGCCCCGGCATTCAGCCAGAACAGGAAGAGGGTGACCGCGGCGAAGACCGCCACGAAGCGGTAGCCTTCGCGGTGGATGGGGACGAGGACTTCGGAAACGGATTTGGCGATCGACATGTGTTTGATGTAGCGGCTCTGGGTTGAGTTGAAAAGCGTCTCGGCGCGGTACCGGCCCGGGTCACGGGGTCAGGCTTACCGCAAGCTTGCGGAGCACGGGATCATCGAACCCTTCTTCCTCCACCTGGATTTCCTTCAGTTTTTCGCGGGCCTCGTCCACCTGGCGCTGGCGGTTCCACAGCGCGGCATAGAGCCCACCCTTGGCGAGGAGTTCGCCATGGGTGCCGCGCTCTGCGACCTGGCCCTTGTCCAGCACGATGATCTCGTCGGCATCGACCACGGTCGAGAGGCGGTGCGCAATGACCAGCGTCGTGCGGTTCTCGGAAACCCTTTTCAGGGCCTCCTGGATCTGGTGCTCCGTGAAGCTGTCGAGTGCCGAGGTCGCCTCATCGAGGATCAGGATGGGAGGGCCCTTGAGGATGGTTCGCGCGATCGAGACCCTCTGCTTCTCGCCGCCTGACAGCTTGAGGCCGCGTTCACCCACGAGCGCCTCATAGCCCTTGGGCAGGCTGATCACGAAGTCATGGATCTGCGCCATGCGGGCCGCTTCCTCGACCTCGGCGTCCGTGGCGTCCGGCCTGCCGTAGCGGATGTTGTAGCGGATGGTGTCGTTGAACAGCACCGTATCCTGCGGGACCATGCCAATGGCGGCGCGGAGCGAAACCTGGGTCGCGTCCGAAATGTCCTGGCCATCGACGAGGATGCGGCCTGAGCTCACATCATAGAAACGGTAGAGCAGCCGCGAGATGGTCGATTTGCCGGCGCCCGACGGTCCGACGATCGCCACTGTCTTGCCGGGCGGCACGCGCAGCGACAAGTTCCTGAGGATCGGGCGCTCCGGGTCATAGGCGAAGTTCACATTCTCGAACACCACTTCGGCCTTGTCCACCTTGAGCGGCTTTGCGCCTGGCTTGTCCTCGATCTCGGCATTCACTTTCAGGAGCGTGAACATCTGCTCCACATCGATCAGCCCCTGCTTGATCTCGCGGTAGGAGGAGCCGATGAAGTTCAGCGGCATGTAGAGCTGGATCATCAGCGCGTTGATCATCACGAAGTCGCCGACCGTCGCGGTTCCAGCCCTGACGGCGAGCGCCGACATCACCATCACGATGGTGAGGCCCACGGAATAGACGACCGCCTGCCCGGAGTTGAGCACGGCGAGCGACACCCAGGTCTTCACCGCTGCCTTCTCGTAGGATTCCATCGAGCGCGCATAGCGCTTCGCCTCGTGCTCCTCATTGCCGAAATACTTGACGGTCTCGAAGTTGAGCAGGCTGTCCACCGCCTTGGTGTTCGCGTCCGTGTCGGCGGTGTTCATGTCGCGGCGGATGTTGATGCGCCACTCGGTCGCCGCATAGGTGAACCAGACATAGGCCAGCACGGTCGCCAGGATCACCAGCGCATAGAGCCAGCCATAGGACCATGCGAGAACGCCCGCGACGAGGATGATCTCGAGGATCGTCGGGATGGTGTTGAACAGCGAGAAGCGCAGCACCGTGTCGATGCCCATGGTGCCGCGCGAGACAATGCGGGAGAGACCGCCCGTACGCCGCTCCAGGTGGAACTTGAGGGAGAGCGCATGGAGGTGGCGGAAGGTGCGCACGGCCAGTTCGCGCACCGCGCGCTGGCTGACGCGGGCGAAAACGGCGTCCCGGATCTGGGCCAGCAGCACCATCATGATGCGGCCCACGCCATAGGCCAGAACAAGGAAGACCACGGCAGTCGCAGCCGTGGAGGCCGCGTCCAGCTTGCCTGTCAGCGCGTCGGTTGCGTGCTTGAAGGCGTAGGGGGTCGCGACCGTGACGACCTTCGACAGCACCAGCGCCAGCATGGCGAAGACCACCCGGGCCTTGAGGCCGGGGTGGCCCGCGGGCCACTGAGAGGGCAGCATATCGCGGAGGATGGCCCACGGGTTGCCATCCGCTGCGAGGGTCTTGTCCGTATTGGCGGGCGTCCTGCGGCTCATCATCCGAGCATATAGGCAGGCGCCCGCCCCAAGCGAAGCGGAAAACTACTGTGCCGCAGCGGCATTCTCGTCCGGTTTAAGGGGTTGCCGGCGTTTCGGATCGATGGTTTCGGCCTTGGGCACAACCTCGGGCGTTCTGAACACCTGGCCTGGATAGATCAGGTTGGGATTGCGGATCTGATCCTTGTTGGCCTCATAGAGCATGGTGAACTTGTTGCCGGCGCCATAGAGCACGCGGGAGATACGCCACAGATTGTTGCCCGGCTGGATGACGATCCGGCCCTCCTTGGGGGCTGGCGGGCTGGCGGCCTCCGGTGCTGCTGCGGCAGCGGTGGTCGTTTCCGCCGCTGCTCCGGCGGTCGCCTGTTCGCCGGCAGCGGGGGCCGCCGCCGTCTCGTTCGCGGCGGGCTGTTCGGCGGGTGCGGGCTGTTCGGCCACAGGCTGCTCAGCGGCAGGTGCAAGCTGTTCCGCCACCGGCTGCTCAGCGGCAGGCTGCTCAGTGGCAGGCTGTTCGGCTATGGGCTGTTCGGCTACGGGCTGTTCGGCTACGGGCTGTTCGGCTGCGGCCGGCGGTGTTGCCTCTGCCACCTTGGCCTGCTCCTCGCGGAAGAACGGCACTTCGACGCGGTTCACGACATTGCCCTGGGCATCAAGACCGTCCACACGCAGCGTGTGGACGCCCTGGGCCACGTCGGCAGTGCCGGAGAAGGTCCAGCGGCCGTCCTCGCCCACCGGGGCGTCGCCGAGGAATTTGTTGTCGACATAGACGCGGGCGGTGTTGCCGACCTCGCCCTGACCCGAGAACACGATGTTGCCGGACGAATCATAGTCGACCGCATCGATGCTGACGAGCTTGGCGGGAACCTGCTCGGCGGCAGGCGTTTCAGCCGCGGGTGCTTCGGCGGCGGGTGCTTCGGCGGCGGGTGCTTCGGCAACCTTCGGCTCCTCGGCCTCGGGCTTCTGGAGAACCTTGGTCGGGGCGTCCGGGCTGATGACCGCCACCAGCGCCTGCTGCTTCTGGCCTTCCGGCACGATGATGGCGACGCTCTGCTCAGAGGTGACGGGCTTCAGGTCGCCGCTGGTGGCCTCGATAGTGATGGCGCCACTGCCAGTCGGCAGGGGCTGTTCGGGAATGACGACGAAGGCGCCATCATCATTGGCGACCGTCTTGCCGATCTCCTGGCCGTTGAGCTTGACGACGACGTTGGAACCCGCCGCGGCATGCCCGGCGATCACGGCTTCGCCGGTCTTCTCGACCCGGACCGTGTCGAAGGACGGAACCTCGGGCTTTGCGGCGGCGATGGATGCCGGCTCTGCCTCAGGCTGAGCGGCTTCGGGCGCAGCTGCTTCAGGCTGGACGGCCGCGGTTTGCGTTTCCCCGGTCTTTGCCGGCGCAGCCTCTTCGGCGGGAGCAGGCGCTGCGGTTTCCGCCGGAGCAGGTGCTGCGGTCTCTGCCGGAGCGGGTGCTGCGGTCTCTGCCGGAGCGGGTGCTGCGGTCTCTGCTGGAGCAGGTGCCGTGGTTTCTGCCGGGGCCGGGGCCGGGGCCGGTGCAGGCTCCTGAGTGGCGACAGCGGGGGTGGGCTGGCCCATCCACTGTTCACGCGTCAGTCCGGCAATTCCGACGGCTGCCGCGATGGCGAGGCCGGTGACTACCAAGATCGGGGTCGTGTTCTTCATGTCCTTGCCGTTCCCAAAACGCGCCTGCACGAGGCGGAATACCCCTCCACGGGGCCAAGATACGGTATTAATAGGCCGCCTCCGGGAAATTCGCAAAGAATTGCGTAGGCTTTTTCGCACCCGGCGGGCCAAAATCGCCCCGAATCAGCATTTTTGAGGAGCCCGCCCATGAGTCCCCCCCGTAAGCTTTGCGTCTACTGCGGTTCCGGCAATGGCCTGAACCCGGCCTATCTGGCCGCCGCGCGAAGCCTGGGGAAGGCACTGGCAGAGGCCGGGATCGGGCTCGTCTATGGCGGCGGCAGCCTGGGGCTGATGGGCGAGGTCGCCCGCTCGGTCCTCGACAACAGTGGCCATGTGACGGGAATCATCCCGGAGTTCCTCGCCAACCGGGAGCGCATGCTGACGGACGTGAACGAACTTGTCGTCACGTCCGACATGCATGAACGCAAGATGACGATGTTCGCCCGCGCCTCCGGATTCGTTGCGCTCCCGGGAGGCCTCGGCACGCTGGAGGAACTGGCCGAGATCTCCACCTGGGCGCAGCTCGGCCAGCACCACAAGCCGATCATCCTGTGCAACATCGAAGGCTACTGGGACCCGCTGGTGACGCTGTTCGACCACATGCGCGCCGAACGCTTCATCCGCGAGGGACTGGAATTCGGCATGGACGTTGTGAAGCGCGCTGAGGACGTCGTTCCGGCCTTCGAATACCGCCTCAAGGTGACGCCCGATCTCGTGCCGGCGAAGCCGCTTCTCAGCAAGATGTGAGCCTCAGACGGGCTCCATCTCCTGGCGGCGCGCGCGCTCGTCGCGAATCGCCGAAACCGAGAAGATCGCAAGTGCAATCCAGATGATGACGAAGGAGGCGAGCTTCACGCCATCCATCGGCTCGCCGAAGACGAAGACCGCGGTGAGGAACACCAGCGAGGGCGAGATGTATTGCAACAGGCCCGCCGTCGAATAGCGGATGCGGCGGATCGAGGCGGCGAACAGCATCAGCGACACCGCCGTCATCAGCCCGCAGCCGATGAGCATGGAGGTGTTGAACACCGAGGTGCCGAAATAGGTCTCGCCCTGCGAATGCAGCCACCACTGCGCGCCCAGCAGCGGCAGCGCGATGATCGCCACTTCGATCAGGAAGCCCTGCGTGGGCCCGACCGGAATAGTCTTCCGCAGGAAACCATAGAGGCAGAAGGTAACCGCGAGCATGAGGCCGAGCCACGGGATGTGGCCCAGTGCGATGGTCTGCACCAGCACCGCGACGGTCGCCAGCGCCAGGGCCAGCTTCTGCGCCAGTGTGAAGCGCTCACCGAGGAAGAGATAGCCCATCACCACGTTCAGGAGCGGGTTGATGAAATAGCCAAGGCTCGACTCAAGCGTC
Organism: Hyphomicrobiales bacterium; assembly: GCA_040379425.1. Classification (GTDB taxonomy): domain Bacteria; phylum Pseudomonadota; class Alphaproteobacteria; order Rhizobiales; family Aestuariivirgaceae; genus Aestuariivirga. The sequence goes on along the minus strand of JBEILC010000072.1, from coordinate 2,102 downwards.
CTGCCCTGCCCGATCGACCAGACATAGAAACCCCAGTTGAACACGATGAGGCAGGAGGTGAGCGCCAGGATCGCCAGGATCTTCGGGTTGGCCACCGCACGCCGCACGTCCGGCCACTGGCCGAGGTACCAGACAACTGCAGCAGCGATGGGCAGCGCCCAGAACCCGCGGTTCACCGCGATCTCGATGGGCGAAATGTAGCGGATGAGGCCGAAATAGACCGCCATGCCGCCCCAGACGAGATGCGCCATCACGGCCAGCACCACGCCCACTTCGGCATTCGTCAGTGTACGGGGCGCCGGGCTCTCGTCAGCAATCGTCATCGGAGCCCTTTAGACCCGCAGGCCGCGCTTGGGCAGACCCAAGCGGACATGGTCTCATGCCCGCGGCGCATGACCTGGTGTCAGGCCTCGACCCCGCTGCGCACCAGCTTGTAGACGATGGCGTCCGACAGGGCCTGGAATGAGGCCTCCACGATGTTGGGCGAGACGCCCACGGTGAACCAGCGGTTGCCGCGGCCATCCCGGCTCTCGATCAGCACGCGGGTCGTGGCCCCCGTGCCGCCATTCAGGATGCGGACCTTGAAGTCCACGAGCTCCATGTCGTCGATGAAGCCCTGATACTTGCCGAGGTCCTTGCGCAGCGCCACGTCCAGCGCATTGACGGGGCCGTTGCCCTCGCCCGCGTTGAGATAAACCTGGCCATCGACCTTCACCTTCACCACGGCCTCCGAGATCATCTCCCGGTCACGCTCCTCCACGATCACGCGGTAGGAGAGGACGTCGAAGTATTTCGGAACCGTGCCAAGCGTCCGCCTGGCCAGCAGCTCGAAGGAGGCATCCGCCCCGTCATAGGCATAGCCTTGCGACTCACGCTCCTTCACGTCGCGCAGGAGCGCATCGAGGCGCGTGTCGTCCTTCGCGACCGATACTCCCATGCGCTGGAGCGCGGCGATCAGATTCGACTTGCCCGACTGGTCGGAGACGAGCACCTGGCGGCGGTTGCCCACGGCCTCCGGCGGCACATGCTCATAGGTCTTGGGCTCTTTCGCGAGGGCCGAGGCATGGATGCCGGCCTTGGTGGCAAAGGCGCTCTTGCCCACATAGGGCGACTGCTTGTTGGGCGAGCGGTTCAGAAGCTCGTCGAAGGCGCGCGAGATATGGGTGAGCTGGGAGAGTTTCTCCGCATCGATCCCCGTCTCGAAGCGCTGGGCATAATGCGGCTTGAGGACCAGCGTGGGGATGATCGACACGAGATTGGCATTGCCGCAGCGCTCGCCGATGCCGTTGAGCGTGCCCTGGATCTGCCTGACACCCGCCTCGACGGCGGCGAGCGAATTGGCCACCGCTTGCTCGGTGTCATTATGGGCATGGATGCCGAGATGCGTGCCGGGCACGCACTTCGCTACCGCGCGGACGATCTCGGAGATTTCCGCCGGAAGTGTTCCGCCATTGGTGTCGCACAGCACCACCCAGCGCGCACCGGCCTTGTAGGCTTCTTGCGCGCAAGCAACCGCATAGGCGGGGTTCGCCTTGCAGCCATCGAAGAAATGCTCGCAGTCGATCAGCACTTCCCGGCCCGCTTCACGGGCGGCTTCCACCGTGTGGCGGATGCACTCGAGGTTCTCCTCATTGGTGCAGCCCAGCGCCACGCGCACATGATAGTCCCAGGACTTGGCGACAAAGCACAGTGCCGATGCCCTGGCGGCCAGCAGCTGCTGCAGCCCCGCATCATTGGAGACGGAGCGGCCCGCGCGCTTGGTCATGCCGAAGGCGGTGAAAGTGGCCCTGGTCTGGCGCTCCGCGGAGAACAGCGCGGTATCCGTCGGGTTGCCGCCGGGATAGCCGCCCTCGATATAGTCGACGCCGAGCTGATCGAGCAGGCCCATGACGACGAGCTTGTCCTCGAGCGAGAAGTCAACGCCCGGCGTCTGCTGCCCGTCGCGCAGCGTGGTGTCGAAGATGTAGATGCGTTCACGTGCCATTACAGAATTCCGTTCCAGCGCAGCGCCAGGAAGATCGCCAGTACGAGCACCACGATCTTGATCGCGATGTAACCAAGCCAGTGCTTCGGGAAGGGCAGGCTGTCATGCCAGGATTTCT
>JBEILC010000071.1:0-13088 GCA_040379425.1 Hyphomicrobiales bacterium | reverse complement strand
TCGTGGAGATCGGGCGCGTGACGCTGTTCCTGAAGGACGCGCTGCTGCAGGGCCTGACGCCAAAGATCTTCGTGCGCCAGATCCTGGAGCAGATGCTGCGGATCGGATATTTCTCACTGCCCGTCGTTGGCCTCACAGCCTTCTTCACCGGCGGAGCGCTTGCGCTGCAGATCTATCTGGGCTCCTCGCGCTTCAATGCGGAAAGCCTCGTGGCCTCGATCGTGGCGCTGGGCATCACGCGCGAACTCGGGCCCGTGCTGGCGGGGCTGATGGTGGCAGGCCGGGTGGGCGCCTCGATTGCCGCCGAGCTCGGCACCATGCGGGTGACGGAACAGATCGACGCGCTGGTGACACTCGCCACCAACCCGTTCAAATATCTCGTGGGCCCCCGCATCATCGCCGCCGTCATCACGCTGCCGCTGCTCGTTGCGGTGGGCGACACCATCGGCATCATGGGCGGCTACATCGTCGGCACGCGCTCGCTCGGCTTCAATTCATATGCGTATATTCGCAATACCGCTGACTTCCTCGAGATCGGCGACGTGACCTCTGGCCTGATCAAGGCCGCCGTCTTCGGCTTCATCATCGCGGTGATGGGCTGCTACCACGGCTTCAACTCCAAGGGCGGCGCCCAGGGCGTGGGCCGGGCGACGACCAATGCAGTCGTCTCCTCCGCCATCCTGATCCTCGCCGCGAATTTCGCGCTCACCTCGCTGCTGTTCACGGAATGAGGCGATGAGCGAAGCGCACATCACCCTCGACAATGTCCGCAAGAGCTTCGGGCCGAAGCATGTGCTGAACGGCGTGACCCTCGCCGTGCCCAAGGGGCATTCCCTCGTCGTCATCGGCGGGTCGGGCACGGGCAAGTCCGTGATGCTCAAATGCATCCTCGGCATATTGCAGCCTGACTCCGGCTCGATCCGCGTGGCGGGCGAGGAGGTGGTGGGCCTCAAGGGCAAGGCGCGTGATGATTATCTCTCGCGTTTCGGCATGCTGTTCCAGGGTGCTGCCCTGTTCGACTCCTTGAGCGTCTGGGAGAATGTCGCCTTCGGCCTCATCCAGGGCCGCCACATGGCAAGGGCGAAGGCGCGCGACATCGCGGTCGAGAAGCTGGGGCAAGTGGGCCTCGGGCCGGAAGTCGCCGCGCTCTACCCGGCCGAGCTTTCAGGCGGCATGCAGAAGCGCGTGGGCCTCGCGCGCGCCATCGCGGCTGACCCCGAGATCATCTTCTTCGACGAGCCGACGACGGGCCTCGACCCGATCATGGCGGATGTCATCAACAACCTGATCGTCGACTGCGTAAAGCGGCTGGGCGCCACGACGATCTCGATCACCCACGACATGGCATCCGCCCGCAAGATCGCGGATGACATCGCCATGATCTACAAGGGCGAGATCCTGTGGCAGGGGCCTGCGAAGACCATCGACACCAGCGGCAATGCTTATGTCGACCAGTTCATCCATGGCCGCGCCGAAGGGCCGATCAAGATGGATGTGCTGAAGCCTTGAGGGCCGCCTTGCGCTCCAGGTGAACCGTCTGCGCCAGCATCAGCAGAAGCCCGAGGCTTCCCGTGAAGATGACGGCAAGCACCCACACTTCTGATTTCATGCCGACGGCACGCGCGCGGTTCTGGAGGAGAAAGAACGCGGCCGTCGCGCTCAGGAGGCGGTCGAACCAGACCTGCATTCCCCAATAGGATCCCATGAGCACGGGCCAGAAGCCCAGAAGCCCTTCCATGAAGATCACAAGTCCGGTGAAGGCCGCGAAGATGACAGCGACCGCCACCGGCACGATCCATGCCGGCCAGGACACCCGTTCCTTCGTCTGGGTGACAAGCAGCATGGTGACAGCGGCGACGACAAATCCAGCAAGCGCAACCAACTCAGTCCACGGCATCGTCCCTACCCCAGTTCTCTGTTCGGCAGGCTAAGGGAAAGTCTCAACTCGGCCACATTACCATTTTGTCATTGTATGACGTGGAGCCGGCAGTCTTCTTTCGGGCCACCAAAGATGGAGCTACCGGCTCAACAGCTCCGCCAGCAGCGGGTTGGGGAAGCGGCGTTCGCGGGTGATGGCGAGGAAGGTTTCGTGGATGCCGTCAAGCTGGGCGGCTTCGACGAGCGCGCCTGAGGCGAGTTCATCGCGCACCACGATGGGCGGGATGACGGCGAGGCCGATGTCCTCGCGCGCCAACAATCGCAGCATGGCCATGTCATCGGCTTCGGCCGCGATGACGGGTGTGACGGCGAGCCTTGCGGTCATAGCGTCGAAGGCGGCGCGCAGCCCGGTGTCGGCGGCGGGGAGAATGAGCGGCTCGCGCATCAGGAGATCGCGAAGCTCCGCCGTCCGACCGGCGCGGCGCGGCGTGCCGATGAGGCTGACGGGCTGTTCGGCCTGGTGGTGGATGAGCCATGGGCTTTCACCATCACGCGCGGGGGCGAGGTTGGTCAGCACCACGTCGAGCGCCAGAGAGCCCAGGCCCCGGAGCAGCTCTGCCTGGCTGCCCGAGCGCAGCACAACCTCCACATCCGCGCGGCCCAGCACGGGGCGCAGGAACTGCATCTGGAAGTTTCGCGACAGGGTGGCAAGCGCGCCAACCCTCAGCGCGCGGCGGGTGCGGCTGGTTTCGCGCAGCGTTGCGGTGAGGTCATCCGCCGTGCGGAAGATCGCCTCCGCATGGTCGAGCGCGATGCGCCCTGCCTCGGTCAAGACGAGGCCCCTGCCCCGGCGCTCGAACAAGCCGTGACCGAGGGAGGCTTCCAGCGCCTTGATCTGGGTGGAGAGAGCCGATTGCGACAGGTTCAGCCGCCGGGCGGCGCCCGTCAGCGTTCCGTCATTCGCCACAGCCCGGAAGAGTTTCAGGTGATGCAGGTTCATAGCCGTTCTGTATCATGGAAGCATTTTCCCCAAAATATGTAATTTTATCGAATGACAGCTGCGGCTAAGGCGGTCACATCACTTCAGACCGGAGCCCTGCCCATGACCCTGCTGCCGCCGCTCACCCTGCTTGTGCCCCTGCTGTTCCTGGCGGTTGCCGCCGTGGCGCTGGCCAATCCCGGCCGCCGCCCGGGCGCGCTGCCGCGCCTGGCGGAGGCTGCGACGCTCGGCGGATTGGTGATCTCTGGCCTGGGTCTCGTCCAGTTCCTGCTGGCCGGTTCCCAGAACGTGGGCTTCGGACCCGGCGCGGCGCTGATCGCCTTCCGCCTCGACGCCGTGAGCGTCACCATGGCGCTGCTGGTGAGCTTCGTCGGCTGGATCGTGGTGCGCTACACCCGGACCTACCTCGACGGCGAAGCACGCGAGGGCGGGTTCCACGGCCTGATGCTGGCGGCCCTTGCCGGTGTCGTGCTGCTGGTGCAGGCGGGAAGCCTTGGCGTGCTGGTGCTGGCCTTCATCGGTGTCGGCCTTGCACTGCGCAAGCTGCTCCTGTTCTACCCCGAACGGGCCGAAGCACAGCGCGCGGCGGCGAAATTCACCCGCGTCTGGGTGGCTGGCGACGTGGCGCTGATCGCCGCAGCGGCGCTGCTGTGGCAGAGCTTCGGCACGGCGGACATCACCGCGCTGACCGCAGCAGCTCAGGCCAACGGCCTCACGGCGATGGGCCATGCGGCGGCGGCCCTGCTCGTGATCGCGGCGGCGCTCAAGACCGCGGCCTTCCCGCTCCATGGCTGGCTGACCGAGGTGATGGAGTCGCCGACACCTGTCTCTGCCCTGCTTCATGCGGGCATCATCAATTCGGGCGGCGTGCTGCTGATCATGACGGCGGGCATCGTGCAGGCGAGCACCGGCGCCATGGCGGGCCTCGTGATGCTGGGCGGCTTCACGGCGCTGTTCGGTGCGACGGTGATGCTCACCCAGAGTGCGGTGAAGACCGCGCTCGCCTGGTCGACCGTCGCCCAGATGGGCTTCATGCTGCTGCAATGCGGGCTGGGCCTGTGGCCGCTCGCCCTGCTCCACATCGCGGCGCATTCGCTTTACAAGGCGCATGCCTTCCTGGGCTCGGGAAGTGCGGTGACGGCGGTGGCCTCGGTCAAGCGTCCGGGACCGGTCGCCGTGCCGGGCATGGCCGCTGTCGCCAAGGCCTTCCTTCTGGCCCTCGTGCTCTACGCCGTCGTTGCCGCTGGCTTCACGGCCCTGATGGGGCCGAAGTCGCCGCAGTCGCTGGCCTTGGGCGTGATCCTGATCTTCGGTGTCGCCTATCTGGTGGCGCAAGGGCTTGCCGATGCCGCACCACGCGCGCTGACGCTGCGCACCGGTCTGGCCTCGATCGCCGCGGGCATCGCCTATTTCGGCTTCCAGCAGATCGCCGTGATGCTGTGGGGCGCTGGCCTGCCGCAGCCTCCCGCAGCCGGGCCGCTCGAATGGGCGCTGATCGTGCTGGCGCTGCTTTCCTTCGGGCTCGTCGCTGTGGCGCAGGCGCTGTTCCCGCTGTGGGCGCACCACCCGGCAACGGTGGGCTTGCGGGTGCATCTCGCCAACGGGCTCTACCTCAATGCCGTGCTCGACCGCCTGATCGGCGGCTTCCGCACCACGACCTCCGCCTGACAGACACACCGCTATGCTGGAGACTCCCATGTTCATGAAGCACCCCCAGATCGCACCCGCGCGGATCTCCGACCTGCTCAAGTCGGCTGAAAGCGCAGCGCGCGCCACTCCGCCCGCCTTCCCGCTCTCGGCGACGGTGGCGGTGAACCCCTTCCTCGGCCAGAGCGGGCATGACCTTGCCACTGCCTCGGCCCTGCTGGCCCGGGTCGCCGGCATCCGGCTGACGCGACCGCGCGCGGAATATGCGGCGAAGATCGCCAAGGGCGAGATCAGCGATGACGATCTTCTCGCCGCACTCTTAGCCAGTGCGCCGGCTGACAAGCCCAGGGACATTGCCGCGCTGAAGGCGGCAGTTGCGGCCGAGAGCGAGACGCCGAAGCCGCTGCCGACGGTTGCGGCACTCGCCGCCGAGGCGACCGGCATTGATTGGCCTGCCGTGGTGGCGCGGAGCTTCGGGCTGTGGGCGGCAGGGCATTTCGACCGGGGACAGGCGCTGTGGTCGCCCGCACCGGGGCGGAGTTCGTTCGATGCCTGGCGCTCATGGGCGGTGCATGACCTGACGCCGGAAATCGCCGGCCTCAAGGGCTTCTGTGCCCATGTGGCGGAATCACCCGACACGCCCGAACGCGCCATCCTGCGCGCGGCGGAGCGGATGGGCATCACGGCGCAGGCATCCGAGACGGTGTTCCACCGCTTGCTGATCGAGCTCGGCGGCTGGGCGCAGCATGCGCGCTGGCTGCTGTGGGAGGCGGAGCTCAAGGGCGAGGCCGATACGACGATCACCGACCTGCTCGCGATCAGGCTCATCTGGGAAGAGGCGATCTTCGACCATGCGCCCGAGGTGGCCACAGCCTGGGCCGCGACGCTGGCGCAACACGTAAAGCCGGTGACGGCATCGGCTGAACAAGTGACGGACGCGATCCTGCAGGATGCTACCGAGCGCGCGCACCAGCGGAAGCTGGCGGCGAAACTGTCCGGCGCGCGCAGCGCCGCGGGGCGGCCAGCACTGCAGGCAGCCTTCTGCATCGACGTTCGTTCGGAAGTCTTCCGCCGGGCGCTGGAAGCTGTTGACCCCGCGATCGAGACGATTGGTTTTGCCGGCTTCTTCGGCTTGCCCGTGGCGCACCGTCCGCATGGCACGGACCTGATCGAACCGCATCTTCCCGTGCTGCTCAACCCCTCGCTCACCACGACGGGCCATGCGAGCCCGGAGGCCGAGCAGGCCGCGCGCATCGGGGCGCGGGCGACGCGCGCCTGGGGCCGCTTCCGTCAGGCAGCGGTCTCCTCCTTCGCCTTTGTCGAGGCGGCGGGGCCGGCTTATGCGCTGAAGCTGGTGAAGGACGGTCTTGGCATTGGCCACGCGCTGCCGAAGCCCGAACCCATGCCGCGCGTCGAGGGCGGGCTTTCAGCGGAGGCCAAGGCAGCGACCGCCGCTGCCGTATTGAAGGCGATGAGCATGACCACGGGCCACGCCCGGCTCGTGCTGCTCCTTGGCCATGGCGCGCATGTGACCAACAATCCGCATGAGAGTGCGTACCATTGCGGCGCCTGCGGCGGGCAGACAGGTGATGTCTCCGCAAGGCTTCTCGCACAGCTGCTCAACGATCCGGACGCGCGCGCCGGACTTCCCGCCCATGGCATCAGCCTGGCGGATGACACGCTGTTCGTGGCGGGGATGCATGAGACTACGACCGACTCCGTCATCCTGCATGACGTGCCCGATCGGGCGAGCCATGCGGGCGACATCGCCAAGGCGCGTGACTGGCTCGTGCGCGCGGGCAAGGCGGCACGTGCGGAGCGCGCGCTGCGGCTTCCCGGTGCGACGGCCTCATCCATTGCGGAACGGGCGCGGAACTGGGCGGAGGTGCGGCCCGAATGGGCGCTTGCGGGGTGCGCGGCCTTCATCGCCGCGCCGCGCAACGCGACTGCCGGCGTTGACCTCGGCGGGCGCGCCTTCCTCCATAGCTATGACTGGCGCGCCGACACGGGCTTCGGCACGCTGGAGCTCATCATCACGGCACCCGTCGTCGTGGCAAGCTGGATCAGCCTGCAATACTACGGCTCCTCGCTCGCACCCGACACTTTCGGCGGCGGCAACAAGCTGATCCACAATGTGGTGGGCGGCATCGGCGTGCTGCAAGGGAATGGCGGCACGCTGAGGCCCGGCCTGCCGTGGCAGGCGGTGCATGACGGCGAGAAGCTGGCGCATGAACCCTTGCGGCTCTCCGTGATGATCGAGGCGCCAGCGGAGGCGATTGCGGAGGTGCTCTCACGCCATGAGGGCGTGCGTGCACTGTTCGACAATGGCTGGCTCTCCCTCTTCACGCTTGAAGATGGCAAGGTGAGCCAGCGCTATCGCCCCGGCCTCCGGTGGGAGCGGGCGGGAGAGCTGCAGAAAGCTGCATGAAACGAAAAAGGCCGCCCAACCGGGCGGCCTTTCCGGGAGATGCGCCCGGAGGCGGTCTCGATGTCCAGGCATCAGCCCCGCGTTGCCGCGGAGGTGAGGACCCGCTTCAAGCCCGTTCCAGACACAGTGAACTCACTCGACATCGGATCACCTCCTTTCGTTGTTGACACTGGGGCACAGGGTGGGGGCTTGCCGGGGCTCCGTCAAGCGGGCATTTTCCGGGAGCCTGTCAACGAGGATTCCCCATGAGCGCCGCCGACATCCTGATCACCAATGCAAGAGTCCTGACGATGGACCCGGCACGGCCCACAGCCGAGGCCGTGGCGCTGAAGGGCAACCGCATCCTGCGCGTCGGCGCCAAGGAAGACGTCGCGGGCCTCAAGGCGGCGCATACGCGCGTGATCGATGCCGGCAGGAAGACGGTGATGCCGGGCATCATCGAGGGCCATGTGCATCTGTTCGGCGGCTCGGTGGAGCTCGACATGCTCTATGTGCTGGGCATCTCCGGCTTCGAGGCGCTGGCCAAGGCGGTGACCGCCTATCGCAAGGAGCGCCCCGACGACAAGGTGCTGGTGGCAACCGGCATCGCGCATGAGGCTCTGGGCGAGCCGATCACGCGGCAGATCCTCGACCGCATCGTGTCCGACATTCCGCTGATCATCGGCTGCTTCGACCACCACACCATGTGGGCCAACACCAAGGCGCTGGAAGCGGCAGGCATCATGAAGGGCCGCGCACTTCCCGTGGGCAACGAGATCGTGCTCGACCACAATGGCATCGCCACCGGCGAATTGCGCGAGCCCGCGGCCTACATGCTGGTGCAGGCGCTGACCCCGACCGGCGGGCGCGAGTGGCTGGGCATGACGACGGGCGAGAACCCCAATCCGCCCGCCACCCAGGCGCAGCGCGAACTCGACATGAATTACTTCAAGCAGGGCATCCGCCATGCGGCCTCGCTCGGCATCACCTCCATGCACAATATGGACGGCAACTGGTACCAGCTCGAACTGCTCGAGGCGCTGCGCGAGCGCGGCGAACTCGAGGCGCGGGTCGAGATCCCCTTCCACCACAAGAATACCTTCGAGATCCCGCGCGTCGAGGAAGCTGCCGAGATGCGCGCCAAGTATGGACGCAGCCGTCCGGGGGGCGACATGCTGCACTCGGACCGCGTGAAGATCTTCATCGACGGCGTGCTCGAAACCTACACGGCGCTGATGCTGGAGGGCTACCCCGACCAGCCGGAGAACATGGGTGCTCCACTGTTCACGGCGGAAGACTTCAACGAGATCATCCGCCGCGCCGACCGGCATGGACTGCAGATCGCAACGCATGCGATCGGCGATGGCGCGGTCCGGCGCACGCTCGATGCCTATGAGAATGCGATCAAGGTGAATGGCAAGCGCGACTCGCGCCACCGCATCGAGCATATCGAAATGATCGACCCCGCCGATATTCCGCGGCTCAAGCAACTGGGCGTCATCGCCTCGCTGCAGCCCATCGCGGGTGTGGGCGTTCCGGGCAATCCGCCCGAACCCATCCTCTCCCGCGTGGGCCCCAAGAAACTGCCCTGGGCCTATGCCTGGCAGACGCTGCGCGAGACCGGGGCGGTGATCGCGTTCTCATCCGACTGGCCGGTGGCGCCTTTGAGCCCCTTCCTCGGCATGCAGGCGGCGATGACGGCGATGCCGATGTGCGTTGGCTGCCCGCCCCAGGCCCAGAGCCTGATGGACACGCTCCACGCCTTCACGGCGGCTGGCGCCTATACCGAATTCATGGAAGACCGGAAAGGCACGCTGAAGGACGGCTACCTCGCCGACGTCGTCGTGCTCGATGCCGACATGGAAGCCACGACGCCTGACCAGATCGCCAAGGTGCGCCCGCAGGTGACGATCTGTGATGGACGGGTGACGTTTGAGGGGTGAAGGGCGGTCTTGGGCTCACGCGCGCCCATCACCCCGGCGCAAGACAGGACCGCGCTTTCTTTTCACGTGGTTCCTGCCCGAAGCTGGGCCCCGGTTTTCGCCGGGGTGACGGTGTTGAAGCATGGAGGTCAAATCCTCTTCCCGTTCGCCTAATGTTCCGCTACAGAGGCTCATGGCCACAAAATCACATTTCGTCTGCCAGAGCTGCGGGTCCACCTCCAACAAATGGTCCGGCCGGTGCGATTCCTGCGGAGCATGGAACACCATCATCGAAGAACAGGCGTCAGCCCCCCTTTCAGGTGCGAAGGGGGCGAGCCTGCCCAAGGGACGGCCGAGCCGGCTCGTGGGCCTCAAGGGGGAGACCCCCGCCCCGCCCCGCATCGTGACGGGCATTGCCGAGCTTGACCGCGTGGCGGGCGGCGGCTTCGTGCCGGGCTCGGGCGTGCTGATCGGCGGTGATCCGGGGATCGGCAAGTCGACGCTGCTGCTGCAGGCGCTGGCCGCCCTGGCACGCAAGGGCGAGCGCGTCGTCTATATCTCGGGCGAAGAGGCGATTGCGCAGGTGCGGCTCCGCGCGCAACGGCTGGGGCTTGAGGATGCGCCGGTGCTGCTGGCGGCCGAGACCAATGTCTCCGACATTCTGGCGACGCTGGCGGAAGACAAGCCGCCCGCCATCGTGGTGATCGATTCGATCCAGACGCTATGGGCCCCCACCATCGAGGCGGCACCGGGCACGGTCTCCCAGCTCAAGGCGGGCTCGGAGGCGCTGGTGCGCTTCGCCAAGCAGAAGGGCACGGCAGTGCTGCTGGTGGGCCACGTCACCAAGGACGGGCAGATCGCCGGCCCCAAGGTGGTGGAACACATGGTCGATGCGGTGCTCTATTTCGAGGGCGACCGGGGGCACCAGTTCCGCATCCTGCGCGCGGTGAAGAACCGCTTCGGGCCGACCGACGAGATCGGCGTGTTCGAGATGTCGGACGGGGGGCTGGCGGAGGTTACCAACCCGTCCCGGCTGTTCATGGGATCAAGCGAGCACCCGACGCCCGGCACCGCCGTCTTCGCCGGGATGGAGGGGACGAGGCCCCTGCTGATCGAGGTGCAGGCGCTTGTCTCCCCCTCACCGCTCGGAACGCCGAGGCGCACCACCGTGGGCTGGGATTCGAACCGGCTCGCCATGATCCTCGCCGTGCTCGAAGCGCGGGCGGGCGTGCAGATCGGCCCCAATGACGTCTATCTGAACGTCGCGGGCGGCCTCAAGGTGCGCGAACCCGCGGCCGACCTTGCCGTGGCCGCCGCCCTCCTCTCCTCGCTGACCGGCACGGTGATTCCACCTGGCACCGCGATCTTCGGGGAGATTGCGCTCTCCGGAGCCATCAGCCCGGTGGGCCAGACGGAGGCTCTCCTCAAGGAGGCGCAGAAGCTGGGCCTCAAGGAGGCGGTAATCGCCTCGACACCGGAGGAGCCGAATGTGAAGGGCCTCAAGGTCAAGGCCATGGAGACGATCATGGACCTCGTGGCTTGGTCCGCCGCGCAGGACCGTGGCCAGCGGCGCATCGCGTGACGCTCCTAGAACCTCACGTCCATGCCGATGGCGACATTCAGGGTGTAGAGCGAGGCGCCCGCTGAGTCGAAATTCGAGCGGGTGACAATGCCCGTATCGGTTTGGGTCGTGGTGGTTTGCCCTCGCATCTCGAAGAACCTGTCATAGGCGGCGGAGGCGAAGAGGCGCGTCCGCGCGTCAATCTCATAGGCGGCCTTGCCGCTGGCGGAGAGATAGGGTGCGGGCTTGAACGTATCGAGGAAGTTCCTTGACCTCAGCCAGTGATCATCATCGGCCTCCGGGCCCGCAAGCGTCATGCCCGCCCGGCCTTCGAGCGAAACGGACCAGCTGCCGATGGCCTCCGAATAGCCGATGCCCCCATAGGCGGCAGGAAGACGCAGCTGATAGGAGATAACCCGCTCGCCGTCACCAAAACAGCCCGTGACACCGTCATAGTCGTAGCAGCCGCCATAGGCTGTCCACTTCATGCCGGTGTACTTGAAACCGCCAGCCACTGAGAAGCGATGGCCCTCCCCCTCAACAAGGGTGAAGGCGAGGCCGGCATCGAGGGTATAGGCATGGTCGAGGGCCGTATCCTCATGCCAGGAATGCAAATTCGGTACAGCCGGGGGCGGTGCGGCGATCCAGTCATAGTTGTCCATAAAACTGTCTGCGGCGAGGCCCAGGGTGGCATTGCCATAGGCGGACAGCCGGTCCGTCACCCGCACGGCCAGCCCGCCATTGAGGGCGAGCGCATTGTCCATGTCCCAGACCAGCTCACTCAGTTTGCTTCCGTCCGTTCTGTAGACGAGTTCCCGGGCCTCCCCGCTCAAGTGGCCGAGGCTCACGGACAGGCTGACGCGCTCAGCCGCGCTGGCGGCAGTTGCCATCAGGCCCAGGCTCATCATGGATGCGATCACTCTCTCCATGACACCAGACTAGGCGAATTATGGTTAACAAAAACACCTTAAGGTTGTAGAGGCTGTGCCGTGGTCGACGCCACCTGTCTGGTCCACCGGTGCAAACGATCCACGCCATGAGCGCAACGGGGCGGCCTGTGTCCGCCGCATGCGCAAGCCTCGCCTCACCTTGGCCGCGAAGATGGGCTTGAAGTTAGATCGCGAACCATGCCGCAAGAGGCCGTGAACAACGGAGAATCGCCTAGGCTCGCAGGCGATTCCCTTCTATATGGTCCACCAATCGGGCTGAAGACCCTTCAGGACAACGAGATGCCGTTCACCTTTCTCGATTTCATCCTCCTCGGCATCATGCTGATATCCGGCCTTCTGGCCCTGGCGCGCGGCTTTACCCGCGAGGTCCTGTCGCTGGTGGCCTGGGGCGCGGCGGCGGTTGCCGCCTATCTGGCCATCAAGCAGCCGGGGCTCGTCGAGTTCGCCAAGACCAGCGTGCCCTATCTCGACAAGGAAATCCTCGCGCAGATCGCGGTGGGTGCGGCGGCCTTCCTCGTCGTGCTGATCATCGTCTCGATCATCAGCGTCAAGATCTCGGACTATGTGGTCGATTCCTCGGCCGGGTCTTTCGACCGCACGCTGGGCTTCATCTTCGGCGTGGCGCGCGGCTTCGTCTTCGTGGTGATCGCCTATCTGTTCTACGGCTGGCTCCAGCCTTTCGACAAGCAGCAGACCTGGGTGAGGAACGCCTACAGCCTGCCGATGATCAAGTCCGCCGGCGAAGGGCTTCTCTCCTTCATGCCGCCGGACATTGCGCAGACGCTGTCAGCGACGGCGCTGCAGCGCAACGAGGCTCCGGCGGCGGGGGAACCTCCGGCGGAAGCGCCCGAGAGCGGCTACCAGAGCAATGAAAGCCAGAGTCTGGAAAACCTGATCCAGGGGACGGGCGGCGAACAGCAACCGGCACCGGCACAGGGCAACAGCCAATGAGCACCGGTATCGACCTCGAACTGAACGCCGACCGCCTGCGCGAAGAGTGCGGGGTATTCGGCATCTATGGCCATCCGGACGCCGCGGCGCTCACCGCACTTGGCCTCCACGCGCTGCAGCACCGCGGCCAGGAAGCGGCGGGCATCGTCTCCTTCGATGGCGAACGCTTCCAGACGGAACGGCGGCAGGGCCTCGTTGGCGATCACTTCTCCTCCGAGAAGGTGATCAACCGGCTGCAGGGCAGTTCGGCGCTGGGCCATGTGCGTTACTCGACCACCGGCGAAACCATCCTGCGCAACGTGCAGCCGCTCTTCGCGGAACTCGCGGCCGGCGGCTTCGCGGTCGCCCATAACGGAAACCTCACCAATGGCCTGACGCTGCGCCGCGAACTCATCGCGCAAGGCTGCATCTGCCAGTCGACCTCCGACACGGAGGTGATCCTTCATCTCGTCGCGCGCTCGCAGAAAAGCCGCATCGTCGAGCGCTACATCGACGCGCTGCGGGCGCTTGAGGGAGCCTATGCGCTGGTGGCGCTCACCAACAAGAAACTCATCGGCGCGCGTGACCCGCATGGCATCCGCCCGCTGATCCTGGGCGAACTCAACGGCGCCTATATCCTCTGCTCCGAAACCTGCGCGCTCGACATCATCGGCGCGGAATATGTCCGCGACGTGGAAGCGGGCGAAGTTGTGCTCATCACCCGCGACGGCCTGCGCAGCCTGAAGCCCTTCCCGAAGCAGCATCCGCGCTTTTGCATTTTCGAATATATCTA
>JBEILC010000070.1:0-13100 GCA_040379425.1 Hyphomicrobiales bacterium | reverse complement strand
TTGCCAGCGCCATTCTCGCCAAGGAAGGCATGGATCTCGGCCGCGCCGACATCGAAGTCAACGGATTGGAGCGCGCGCACGCCGGGGAAGGATTTCGAAATCCCCCGCATGCTGAGAAGCGGTGTATCGCCTGGCCCTGTCATGAAATGGTCCTCCGGCCGGACGATTGCCCGGCCGGAGTTTTCATTCAAGCCATTACTTCACTTCGCCGAGGCGCTCGGCGGTGTTGAGGTTGTCCTTGGTGATGGCCACCGGCGTGAGCAGCAGCACCTGCTCAGGGGGCTTCGTGCCGTCCTTGATGAAGGCGACGAGCGTCTGAACGCCCAGCGCACTCTGCTGGCCGGGGAACTGCTCGATGGTGGCGGTGAGGCCGCCATCACGCACCTGGGCCAGCGCCTCGGGCAGCGCGTCGAAGCCGATGATGGCGATGCCGGACAGGCCACGCGCCTTCACTGCTTCCATGGCGCCCAGCGCCATGTCGTCATTGGCGGCGACGATGACCTGCGGCGGCTCGGCGAGGCCCGAAAGAGCCGCTTCGGTGACCGACAGGCCCTTGTCACGGGCGAAGCCCGCCGTCTGCTCGAACACGATCTTGTACTTGTCGGCAACCGGGTCGATGACGTTGTGCAGGCCCTTGTTGCGGTCAATGGCGGGCGATGCGCCCGACTGGCCCTGCAGGTTGATGATGGTGGCGCCATTGGGGAACAGCGACATGATCAGGTTGCCCTGGGCTTCGCCGCCCTTCACGTTGTCCGCACCGACGTGGGCAAGGATGCCCTCGACCTGCGCCACGCGGCGGTCCACGGTGACGACGGGAATGCCGGCTTCCACCGCCTGCTGCAGCGCGGGCGCCATGGCGTCCACTTCGTTCGGGCTGATGACGATGCCCTTCACGCCCTGCGTGATGGCGGCTTCGATGTCAGCCGTCTGCTTGGGCGAGGACACCTGGCCGTCGGATTCGATGGCTTCATAGCCCTGCTTCGCGATCTCCGCCTTGAAGGCGTTCATCATGTGCACGAAGAAGGGGAAGCTGAGGCCCGGCACCGAGGCCAGGATCTTGTCAGCGGCGAAGGCGACGGACGACATCAGCGGCAGCGTGAGCGAGCCGAGGACGACGGATCTTCTGGACAGTTTCATTGCAATCCTCCCATGTTTCCGGAACGGCCGGGACCGGTTCATGAAAGGGCCCGGCGGAGCTCTCTCTGTTCAGGCCGGAGAGCAATCCGGGTGAATTTGTAGATTACTATCGGCCGGAAGTGAAGACCCACGGCGCACAGGACTGCCCTGCGCCATTCAGCCTGCGGCGTGCTCGGGCCTGAGCACAAGCTGTGCTGCACCTGCGAGGCCGGAATCATCGCCGAGTGCCGCGGGCACGATCTCAACACCGCGAAACGGCGCGATCACGCGGGCCTCGACATGGGCCAGGATCATGGGGCCCAGGAGGCCGAAGGCATTGGCAACACCGCCGCCGATGACGACGCGCTCCGGGCTCAGCACATGGATGACACCAGCGAGGCCCAGCGCGATGTCGGATGCTGCTGCATCTGCGAAGGCTTGCGCCAAAGCTTCACCTGCGGTGGCGCGCGCGAAGGCGTCCGCGAGGTCGGCAAAGCCTGCCGCGCGGGCCTTCCTGGTGAGCGCTGTGCCCGAGGCTTCCGCCTCCCAGCAGCCCCTTTGCCCGCAGAAGCAGATGGCGCCCGTTTCGGACCTGATGGGAATGTGGCCGATGTGCCCGGCAAGGCCGAGGCGGCCGCGCAGCAGACGTCCTTCCGAGACGATGCCGCCGCCGATGCCGGTGGAGATCGTGACATAGACGAAGTTCTCAACCCCCCTGCCCGCGCCGCACAGCCATTCGCCCAGCGCTGCACAAGGGCCATCGTTCTCGATGACAACGGGAAGGCCGAGTGCGCCGGATACCGCCTGGCGGAGGGGAAAGTTGGTGAAGCCACGAATGGTGGGCGTGGCGAGCGCGATGCCGCGCTTGGCATCGAGCGGGCCCGGCGCGCAGAGGCCGAGCTTCAAGTTCGGCGGTGCACCTGCTGCGGCGATAACGGACCGGCAGGCGGATGCGATGGCGGCAACCACCGCCTCAGCCCCCTCGCCGGCAGGTGTCTTGAGCGACTGGCGGTGCATGACATGGCCATGGCTGTCCACCAGCGCGGCGCGGAGCTTGGTGCCGCCGACATCGACCGCGAGTGCGACTTCGCCGGACATGGCTCTACGCCCCCGGCAATCCGTGCAGCCAGCGAATGCGCTCGCCGAGGTCCGAAGCGCCGAAGGCGAGAGAGCCCAGAACCACCGTCTGCGCGCCCGCCGCCACGAGCTTCGGCACAGTGTTGTCACGGATGCCGCCATCGGCCGCCACGATCTGGCGGTGCGGCGCCTTTCCGGAGGCCACCATGCGGCGCATGCCGGCAATGCGGCCGGGCGCTGTTTCGGAGAGCCCCTGCCCCTTCACGCCGATGGCGGTGCCAAGCAACGTCACCATGCTGAGTTGGCTGAGCAGCGGCGAGACAATCTCGAGCGGGGACTCGACGCGCAGCACCGCGCCCGCGAGGAGCCCGCGCGAGGTGATGCGCTTCACGGCCTCAGCCGCATTGCGATTCTCGGCATGGATGCTGATGAGATCGGCCCCGGCATCGGCGAACTGATCGACTTGCGAGAGGAGGATCGCATCATCGATCATCAGGTGAACGTGGATGGGCACGCTGCTCCGCGCGCGCATGGCGCTGACGATATCGGGGAAGAACAGGAGTGCGGGCGCGAAGACGCCATCCGCCACGTCGATGTGCAGCATGTCGGCATGGTGGCCGATCCGCTTCAGGTCAGAGGCGAGGTTGCAGAGATCGGCGGACCACATGGAGAATTCGGCAAGGCAGCGCCCTTGTGCGAGCCTGTCAAACCAGCCGGGTGCGGGACGGTTCATGGGATCATCTCCTGAAGAAACTTGGCGAGGCCAGCGCGGAAGGCCTCCTCATACGGCGCCTTGCCACGCGCCTTGGGAGGAATTTCGAGAAGCTGCGCCTGCGGGATCAGCAATGCGAGATGGCGCGCGTGGGACATCGGGTGCACCACATCCTCGCCATGTCCGATGACGAGGGTGGGAATGGCGAGTGCCGCGAGTTGCGCCTCGCTCACCCCCGGCCCATCCCGTGAGATGCGGGTGAGAAGCGCCGCCGTGACGGCGCGCGGCTCACGGCGGAAGAAGCCGGTGAGCGAGACGAGATTATCCGGCGCCTCCGCCGCCAGCATGCGGCCCATGTCGGATGCAAGGAATGCGGGGAGTTCATCCGCTGACGGCGGCTCCAGCAGGATTTCGCCCACCATGAGATTGGGGCGCATGTTGTCCGGCGCGGCAAGGGTCGTCCAGGCAGGGCGGGCGATGACGAGGCCGGACACGAGATCGGGCCGCGTGACCGCAAGGCGCATCGCAATCGCAGCGCCCATTGAGATACCACCGGCAATGCAGGGCTGTGCTGAAGACTGCTCGATGGCCGCCGCGAGATCGTCCGTGAACGTTGCAATTGACAAGGCTTCAATCAGGCCTGCCGGGCTTCCGCCATGGCCGCGGCATTCGAGCACCGCAAGGCGCGCGCCTTCGGGGAACACGGAAGCAGGCTGGGCCGCATCACCACAGAGGCCATGCTGGAAGAAGACGAGCGGCCCCTGCCCCTCCTGCACATGCAGCGCGAGGTCCAGCACGTCACGCCGGACGGTGTGGCGCGCGAAGCCCTTCATGCGGGAAGCGCCGCGCGCTGCTGGCGGAGGAAATGTGCGACATCCGCCGCTTCACCAGCCTCGAAGCCATGGGCGGCGATGGGACCATCGAAGCCCGTAGATTTGAGCCGCGAGAGGAAGTGACCGAAGTCGATGACGCCTTTGCCCGCCGTGGCGACGCTGCCGTCTTCGGCTCTGTCCTTCGCATGGGCTATGACGATGTCGCCTGCAAGAAGATCGACAGACTGTTCGATGATGCGGCGGCGTTCCGCGGGCTCTGCCTTCTCCGCCAGATTGGCCGGGTCAAGCACGATGCGGATGGCGCGCGATCCCATCTCGTTGATCAGGCGGCGGGCGGCGGCGGCGGAACTCACGACATTCGCAAGTTCGGGCTCCACTCCCAGCAGCACGCCATTGTCCTCAGCGATTCGCACGGCAACTTCGAAGGATTGAAGCAGGTCGCGCCACGCCTCCGCCGAGGCATTCTCCGGATGGTGGCGCCACTGGTCTTCCGCGTCGCGCGTGCCGGTGCAGAGTGTCACGAGCGAGGTCCCCATGTCCCGGCAGGCGGTGGCGATGACGGCGAGGCGGCGCTCACCTGCGCGGCGCACGGCAGGGTCAGGGTGAATCATGTTGTAGGTGCCGGAGACGGCGAAGACCTCCTGCTCCATCAAGCGCGCTGCCGTGGCAACGGAACGTGCTGCGTCAGGCGTGATAGCGTCCGGCATCGCAGCGAGGCCAGAGCAGGCCATGTTGTATTGAACGCCTTCGAAGCCGGCGGCAGCGGACTGGCGGAGTACGGCGTCAGGCGTTTGGCCCGGAAAGGTCTTGGCAAAGACGCCGATCCTCATCACAGCCGCCCGGAGACCTCGTCGAGGCGGACCTTACGGCCCTCCGCGGCGGAGCGCGCGATGGCGAGCATGGCGCGCACCGAGGCGACACCGTCCTCGATGCCGGCTCCGGTCAGCGGCGCATCATTCAGGATGGCATGCGCGAAACCCTCGAGCTGGCGGCGGTAAAAATGCCCATCAGCCCCCAGTACGCGATAGGAGGCGCCATCACGCTCGCGGAAGATGTCGACATCCGAGGTCTTGTAGTACCACGGGTTATAGGTCTTGCCGGTGATGGAGCCGTTCTGGCCGTAGATCTGGAAGCCTTCGTGCCAGTCCATGCGCACGGCAACCGTGAGATCGAGATGGCCCAGCGTACCGCTCGCGAAGTCCACGTCGACGAACCAGCAATGCATACCCTTGTCACGCGAAAGCCTGGCGCTGACGGCGACGATCTCGCCCGCGAAATAGCGCGCCACGTCCACGAGGTGGCAGCCATGAGCCAGCATGTAGTAGCGGGTGAGGTCCGCCTTCGGATCCTCCTTCGGCTTGAGCGCGTTCTTCGACTGGACGATGAACGGCTGCACGGCGTCCGTCATGGCGTAGCGGTGCGTGCTGTCACAGTACCAGGCCTTCAGCGCGACGATCTCGCCCATCTCTTCGGCGATGAAGCGCCTGGCTTCCTGGAGGCCCGCGTCATAGCGCTTCATGTGGCCGACCTGGAAGCGCTTGCCGCTGCGCCGCACGGCGGCTTCAAGCTCCAGCACCTCCTCGAGGCCCACGCCGACGGGCTTCTCGCACAGCACGTGTTTGCCCGCCTCCAGCGCCTTGATCGAGGCCGGCACGTGAAAGGCGTCCGCGGCGGCGATGATCACCGCATCGAGTGCGGGGTCCGCCAGCATCTCTTCATAGCTGGCGTATGATTTCTCCGGCGCGTGTGTGGTGGCCATCCGCGCCCGCAAATCATCAGCCACGTCGCAGATTGCGTAGAGCCTGGCGTTCGATGCCTTGGTGCAGCTTTCGAAATGGCCCGCCTGGGCGATAGGGCCGCAGCCGAGAACGCCGACGTTGAGCTTCGCCGTCACCGCACGCGCGCGCCGGTGGCGGCGTCGAACACGAACAGCCTGTCCCTGGTGAGCGTGATGCCGACTGCTTCGCCGGTATTGCCGGCAAAATCCTTCGGCGCCTTGACGGTGATGAAATCCTGCCCCGCCTTGGCGGTGACGAGCGTGTGATCGCCGATCAGCTCCACCGTGTAGATCTCCGCCGCGAGATGGCCCTGTCCCGGCGGAACAACGGCGCAATCCTCAGGACGTGCGCCCAGGATGGCCTTGTCGATCCGCCCTGACACCGGAACGCTGACCTTGCCGCCACGCGTCTGGAAATCGGAACCCTCGAGTGCGCCATTCACCACGTTCATCGGCGGCGAGCCGATGAACTGGGCGACGAAGAGATTGGCGGGATCATTGTAGATCTTCGCCGGCGTATCGAGCTGCTGCAGCACGCCCTTCTCGAGAATGGCGACGCGGTGCGCCAGCGTCATCGCCTCGATCTGGTCATGCGTGACGTAGATTGTGGTGGTGCCGAGTGTTGACTGCATGTGCTTCAGCTCGGCGCGCATGTGGCCGCGGAGCTTGGCATCGAGGTTGGAAAGCGGCTCGTCCATCAGGAACACCGAGGGACGGCGCACCATGGCGCGCGCCAGTGCCACGCGCTGCCGCTGGCCGCCCGAAAGCTGGCGCGGATAGCGGTCCAGCAGCTGGTCGATCTGCACCTGGGCCGCCGCATCGCGGATGGCGGCGTCCTGCTGGTCCTTCGGGACCTTCCTGACCTTGAGGGGGAAGCCGATGTTCTCCGCCACCGTCTTGTGCGGATAGAGCGCGTAGGACTGGAACACCATGGAGACGTCACGGTACTTCGGCAACACATCGGTGACCTCGCGGTCACCGATCACGATGCGGCCGGAAGAGGCCGTCTCGAGGCCCGCGAGAATGCGCAGTGCAGTGGTCTTGCCGGAGCCCGAGGCGCCAAGCAGCACCAGGAATTCGCCTGGGGCGACTTCGAGCGACAGCTCCTCCAGAACCCGGACGGGCCCGAAGGACTTCTCGATCTTGTCGAATGTGACGGGAACACCCGTTGTGGATACCATCGCCCGAACCTCTGCCCCTTAACCCTTTACCGCGCCCAGCAGCACGCCCCTGGCGATGAACCGCTGCAGGAAGATGGCCATGATGATCACCGGAATGATCATGACCACGATGATGGCGCACATCTCCCACCACAGGATGCCCTTCTCGCCCGCGTTCTTGGCGGCGACCATGATGGGCATGGTCTGGGCCTTGGCGGTCGAGAGGAAGACGGCGAAGAGATATTCATTCCAGTTGAGGATCAGCGTCAGCAGCGTCGTCGCGGCCAGCCCGGGCCGCGTCAGCGGCAGCACGATGTCCCAGAAAATGCCGAAGCGGCTGGCGCCATCAAGCTGGGCCGACTCCTCGAGTTCGACCGGCAGGCTGGCGAAGAAGTCATGCATGAGCCAGACGACGATCGGCAAATTGGCGACCGCATAGACGATGATCAGCGCCAGATGCGTATCGAGCAGGCCCACCGCCTGGAACATCATGTAGATCGGGATGATCACCACGATGGGCGGCAGGATGCGCTGCGAAATGATCCAGAACAGGATGTCGCCGTTGCCGAGCGCCGCCTTGAAATGCTTGCCGAAGGCCCGCACCATGAAGAAGAACATGGCGAGCGCGACAGCGGAGCTCACATACCACGGGATGCCGGCATAGCTCGTGGCCGCAATCATCACCAAGGTCAGCAGCACGAAGATCACGGCGTTGCCGAACTTCGGCTTGTACTCGATGCGGGCCAGCGCATAAGCCGCCATGCTGCCCACGGTGACGCACAGCGCGGTTGAGGCGATGCCGATCACTAGCGAGTTGGTGAAGGCGAGATAGGTCTTGCAGATCTGCGGCTCCATCGCGCCGATATCCACGATGGGCGAGACGATGAAGGAGAAGGAGTTGTAGACCAGAAGCGAGAGCTGGCGGCCGATCGCATAGAGATCGCAGTTGGCTTCCGAGAGATGCACCCGCCAGGCATCGAGCGTGGGCGGGAAGTCCACGAAGGGAATGTAGAATGGACCCTCGTTGACGGCGGCCGCATCCTTGAAGGCGGTGATCACCACCCAGTAGATCGGGAAGATCACGAAAAGCGACCAGAAGGCCAGAAGGCCATAGGCCACGACCTTCGCCACGGGCGACATCTTGCCAATCGCCGGCGGCTCGAACAGCCGCTCCATCAGGCTGCGGTTGGCCTTCTCATATCTGAACGAGGACGAACTCATGAGGATTTCCTCAACTGGCCGAGCACGACGTAGTTGAAGAAGGACGCGCAGACCACGACGGTGAGGATCAGCAGCAGGTATGCGACCGCCGCCGAGGAGCCCATGTCATTGGCGCGCCACAGGAAGTAGGAGTGAAGCGTCATCGACTCGGTGGCGATGCCTGGTCCGCCCGACGTCATGATGTTCGGAAGGTCGACGATCTTGAAGGCCTCGATCATGCGGATCAGGATCACGGTGACGGCGACGGGCACGATCTGCGGCCAGGTGATTTCCCGGAAGATTTGGACGCTCGAGGCGCCGTCAACCTGGGCGGCCTCGACCTGGTCACGCGAGACATTCTCGAGGGCTGCCAGCATCACGATGAAGATAAAGGGGATCCACTGCCAGGAATCGCCCAGGATGACGAACCAGCGCGCCGCCCAGGCATCCGTCGACCAGGCCCAGTCCTGCAGGCCGGTCAAGTCCCACAGGGGCTGCAGCGGGCCCTTGGTGATGTCGAGCACCATCTTGAAGGCATAGCCCACGCCAAGCGGCGTGATCATCAGCGGAATGAAGAACAGCACGCGGAAGAAATTCTTGCCCGAGATCGGCTGCGAGCAGAGGAAGGCCAGGCCCATGCCGATCACGAACTGGATGGAGCAGCCGACGATGACGTAGAACAGCGTCGTCATCATCGTGCCCCAGGGATTGCCCGACAGCAGGGTGAGCGCGAGAACCCAGGCGATGAAGATGAACATGGCCGCGGAGATCAGGCGGCCAACGAGGAATATCCAGTGGCTGCGGTTCTGCCAGGAGCGGTAGAGCCACCACAGCGCAAGGCCGGTCATGGCAAGCGCAAAGATCCAGCCAAAGATGCTGAGTGTGGTGAACTTGCCGAGGAAATGCGCCTGCTCGTTGCCGGTGAACTGGGCAAGGAAGTTATCGAACCAGACGAAGCGGAAATTGAGGCCGTTGGCCCGGAACCGTACACGGCTCAGCGCGAAGACGATCGAATAGAAGGTCGGGAAGATCGCGAAGATCAGGATCAGCACGACGGCCGGAGCGATGAAGAAGGTGCGCGAGTGGTGGTCCACCCATTCGCCCCAGCTCCTGGCCCTGAAAAGGCCAGCCGGGGATTTCCCCGGCTGGTATGGTGTTGAAGCGGCAGTCATTGCCGGAGCTTAAAGTCCGAGAGCCAGAGCCTGAGCCTTGATCTGCTCGTCGCGGCCGAAGTCCTCGGTGATCTTCTCCCAGCCCTCTTCGATGTTCTTGAGAGCTTCATCGACGGTGATTTCGCCGGCGAGATAGCGGGCGAGTTCGGTGTCGAGCACGACGCCGGTGTACTGCTGGGCGCCGGGGATCTTCATGTCCGAGGCCATGTTGGGGTTGTTCAGCGCACCGTTGATCGCACCGAGATAGTTCTCGGCGAGTTCCTTCGGCATGCCGGCCTTCACCCACAGGTCCGTCGAGGAGAGCTGCGACAAGCGGTAGGGGTTGTAGCCCGTGGAGCCGATGGTGACGTCCACGTTCGACTGCGCTGCCTGGTTCATGTAGGACAGGAAGGCATAGGCCGCGGCCTTCTTCTTCTCGTCCGCCTTGGCGTTGATCGCACCCGCCCAGCCGCCGAAGGCGGCGAAGGGCGCATAGTTGATGCCGTCAACCGAGTGCGGGGCATTTTCCTTCGTCACGGGGACGAGCTTGCCGGTGGCGCGGTCGAGGACTTCCTTGGAGCCCACGGCGGACACGGCGTAGATCAGGCCCTTGACCTTCTCGGCGTCAGCGTCGAGCTGCAGCGTGCCCGGATCGCCCCACTCGATGAGCAGGCCGCAACGGCCGGCCTTGAACACGGCGCGCGTGTCGCCGATGTCCATGTTGAGCTCTTCCGGCGGACCGTACTTGCCGGTTTCCTTGTAGAGCTCGAAGGCCTTCTTCCAGGCTTCGTTGTTGATGATGGGCTTCATCGTGGCGTTGTCGAAGTGGAAGCCCTGGGCGGTGCCCTGCGTCTGGACGAAGGACGCGGCAATCGTCTGGATCGCGAAATAGGACTGGGCATTGCGCTTCTTGAAGATGCAGGAGCCGTAGTCAGCCTCGCCGTCACCGTTGAAGTCCTGGCCGTGGATCTTCGAGGCAATGTCGATGTAATCCTGCCAGGTCTTCGGCGGCTGCAGGCCAGCCTTCTCCAGCACGTCCTTGCGGTAATAGACCATCTGGAAGTCGCCATCGACCATCAGCAGCTTGGTCTTGCCGCCGACCTTCTGACCGAAATCGCGGAAGTAAGGCGCGATGTCGTCCATGTTGATCTTGGTGTCCTTGGCGATATAGGGATCCATATCCTCGAGGAGGCCCGCGGCGTCGAGCTCAACGCCCCAGCCGGCGGCGAACACGCCGACGTCGATCGAGTTGGTGCCCGTCGTCCAGTCATTCTGGATCTTCGGGAAGATTTCGGCGAACGGCACTTCGTTCACCACGATCTTCGCACCCGTCTCCTTTTCAAACACCGCGCCGCGCTCCTTGAGCGGACCGGCGATGACCGGGCCGGGACGGGTCAGGATGTTGACGGTCACGCCGTCAAATTCGCCGGCATCCGCCGTGGCCGCGAGGCCCGTGACGGCAACGGCCGACATCATGGCCATGGCGGCCATCTTCACGATCTTCATAGAACTACCTCCCTTGGTGCAACTGTGATTGCGCGTAAACTGGACTAAGGCCAGCTTGGGAAGGCACTCTAGCCAAGTTTTTTTGACGCGCAAGCCCTGGTCGCAACAACCCGCCAATGACGCGCTGCAATATCAGTTCCACCAGCCCTTATGATCTTTCTTGGGCTGCCGGAGGATGCCGTCACCCTCCTTTGGTGCCTCGATTTCGAGCAGATAACGTTTGACGGGGCTCATGCGGTTATAGAGTTCCGGCGTCAGGTAATCGAGCTGCAGGAGCTGCTGCGGCAGGTCCCGCCGCGTATAGGTCAGATGCAGCATGCGGCGCGGCTTGTCCGAGGTCTTGAGTGTGCCCGAGTGCCACATGGATGAATTACAGATGATGGCGGAGCCAGCGGGCGCCTCCACCAGCAGCTCGCCGGGATAGGGTGCGGACAGATCGGCGGGAACGCGCGCCTGGTCCTCCGGCGAGAGCGGCCCCGGCTCCCAGTCGCCGATGTTCACGTAGGGAACGTTGATCGGCGCCCACCATTGCGAACCGGGGATGATGCGGGTGGGGCCGTTGTCCAGCGTCATGTCATCAAACATGATCATGGAGTTCACCACCCACCAGTCGTCGGCGAATTTCTTCGGCACGTCGACGTGGAGGTCCTGCTGGCCGTAGCCCTTCACGGGGTCGCGCACATTGGCGCCATGCACCTTGATTTCGCCCAGCGCGTGCGCCGAGGCCGCCAGCACCTGCGGAATCCACAGGCACTTGTCAAAGGCATCGGTCTTGTTGAAGATGTTGGACAGTCGGCGGGTCCCCGGCTCCACATGGACTTCGTGGCCGCCCTGGCCCTTTTCGGCGGCGTGGATCGTCTCGAACGCCTCGCGCATCCGCGCACAGTCATCGGGTGTGAGGACGCCCTCCACGATGACATAGCCCTGCTCGTCGAACTGCTTCAACTGCGCGGGGCTCAGCGTGCCGGGCCTGACGCCCAGTTCCCGCAGGGCCTGCCTGGTATACATGTGGACCTCCCGATATACCGCCGCGGGGCAAGGCTAACCAAAGCCAGCTACTGCTGCAAGCACGCGCAGTTTGCACTTTCGCGCCATGGCGGAGTTGCTATTCTCGACGCTGATCACGACGGGGGAATGCATCTTGTCAGCTTATGACTTCATCATCACCGGCGGCGGATCGGCGGGCTGCG
Source organism: Hyphomicrobiales bacterium (assembly GCA_040379425.1). GTDB lineage: Bacteria > Pseudomonadota > Alphaproteobacteria > Rhizobiales > Aestuariivirgaceae > Aestuariivirga. The sequence goes on along the minus strand of JBEILC010000070.1, from coordinate 1,378 downwards.
CCATCGCCGCGCGGCTGACCGAGGATCCGGATGTGCGCGTGCTGCTGCTTGAGGCCGGCGGCAGCGACAAGGGCCTCTTGTTCCAGATCCCCGCAGGCTTCGCCAAGATGACCAAGGGTGTCGCAAGCTGGGGCTGGTCCACCGTTCCACAGAAGCACATGAACGGCCGCGTGCTGTGGTACACCCAGGCCAAGGTGCTGGGCGGCGGCTCCGCCATCAACGCGCAGATCTACACGCGCGGCAATGCCGATGATTACGATGCCTGGGAACGCGACTGGGGTTGCCATGGCTGGAACTTCCGCACACTGATCCCCTACTTCCGCCGCGCGGAGGGCAACCAGCGCTTCGTCAACGAATTCCACGGGTCTGACGGCCCGCTCGGCGTCTCGATGCCGATCGCCGCGCTGCCGGTGGCGGATGCCTTCATCAAGGCCGCCCAGCAATACGGCATTCCCTATAACCCCGACTTTAACGGCGCCAAGCAGGAAGGTGCGGGCTTCTACCAGCTCACCCAGCGCGACGGGCGCCGGTCCTCGGCCGCCACCGCCTATCTCGCTCCCGCTGCGGGGCGCAAGAACCTCGAGGTCCGCATGGGCGTTCAGGTGGCGCGCATCGTGGTCGAGAAGGCGCGCGCCGTGGGCGTCGAGATCATGACGGCGTCGGGCCGGGAGACGCTCAGCGCCGAGCGCGAGGTGATCGTCACCTCCGGCGCCATCGGTTCTCCCAAGCTCCTCATGCAGTCAGGGATCGGAGCGGCTGACGAGCTGAAGGCGGTGGGCGTCACGCCAGTCCATGACCTCCCCGGCGTGGGCAAGAACCTGCATGATCATCTCGATCTCTTCACCATCGCCGAATGCTCGGGCCCTCACAGCTATGATGCCTATGGCAAGCCCCACATGGCGCTGTGGGCGGGCATCCAGTACCTGCTGTTCAAGCGCGGGCCCGCGGCCTCGAGCCTGTTCGAGACAGGCGCCTTCTGGTATTCCGACAAGACGGCGCCGCTGCCTGACATCCAGTTCCATTTCGGCCTCGGCTCCGGCATCGAGGCGGGTGTTGCGAAGATGCCGATGGGTGGTGTTACGCTCAATGCAGCCTATATGCGGCCGAAGTCACGCGGCAGCGTGCGCCTCAAGAGTGCCGATCCCAATGACGCACCGCTGATCGACCCCAATTACTGGCAGGAGCCGGAAGACCTGCGGCGCGGCATCCTCGGCATGCGCATCGCACGCGACATCCTGCGCCAGCCAGCGCTCAAGCCCTTCCTCGCCGGAGAGCGCGTCCCGGGCCCGGACGTGACATCGGACAAGGACCTGTTCGAGCATCTCTGCCTCAATGCCAAGACGCAGCATCACCCCGTCGGCACCTGCAAGATGGGAAC
>JBEILC010000069.1:0-13190 GCA_040379425.1 Hyphomicrobiales bacterium | reverse complement strand
AGCTCGGCTCGATGAGCACCGGCATGTCCGGCCGCATCGAGGAAACGACCGGCCGCCTCATCGTCGAGATCGGCTCGCGCGCCGAGCGCATCATCTCGCGGCTTGACGATTCCGCCGGCGGCGTCTTCGCCCGCCTCGACGAGCAGGCAGGCCTGGTCAGCGGCCGCATCGAGGACACGGCCAACCGCGTCCTGTTCACCGTGGAAGACCGCACCGCCGCGGCAACCGCCCGGGTCGGCGAATCCGTCCAGCAGATCCTCTCAGCCCTCGACCAGCAGAACACGGAATCCGCCCAGCGGGTCACCGAATCCGCCGCGCGTGCCGAAATGGCGATCGCACGGGCCACGGGCGACATCAGCGTGCTGCTCGACAACTCTTCCTCGGACATCGTGGTGCGCATCGACAATGCCTTGGCCGTGGCTTTGGGCAAGCTCGAAATGTCATACTCGGAACTGCGCGAGCTTCTGAGTGACACGAGCAACGACGTGACAGGCCAGCTCGAATCCCGCACCCAGCATGTGCTGAGCCGCATGGAGCAGGTGCTGAACACCGCCAACACGCGCCTCAACGAAACCGCCATGCTGTTCGAGAGCATGATCGGCCAGACCACGCACGGCCTTGAAGACCGGATCGGCGGTTCCGCCGAAACCCTCACTACGCTGATGAACACCTCAGTCGAGAACTCACGCGCCAGGCTCGAGGAAGCAGCCGCACTCTTCCAGTCGCTGGTGGCGCAGGTCACCGCCGGCGTCGAGAACGGTGTCGGCACCTCCGGCTCGATGCTGCAGGACCAGGTCTCGCGTGCCGTCAGCACCGCGACCACCCGCCTCGACGAGACGACGCGTCTCTTCCATGAGCTGATCGGCGGCGCCTCGGACGAACTCGAACGCCGCATCGAAGGCGCAAGCGAGCGCTTCTTCGGCCAGATCGAGAACAGCATCAGTTCCGCCACGGGCTCCATCGACCAGGCCAACAAGACCTTCCAGGACGTCGTGGGCGGAACCGCCACGACCGTGGTCCGCACGCTCGACAGCTCGAAGTCCGAGATCGTCGATGCGGTCGAAACCGCCGTCACCCAGGTGCTTGCCCGGATCGAAACCTCGAGTGCCACGTTCCAGACGCTGGTGAGCGGAACGGCCGAAGATCTTGAAGTCAAGGTCGACGGCGCCGCTGAGCGCCTCTATGGCCACATGAACGCAACGGTCAGCTCCGTCTACGGCAAGATCGAGGAAGTGACCTCCGCCGTCGCCGGCCGGCTCAAGGAAACCTCGGGCACGATCAACGACCTCATCGTCAACACCAGCGGCACGATCGTGGCCCATCTCAAGGATACGGCCAGCATCGTCAACCGCGAGATGACGGAGTCCTCGATCGCGCTCGCCGACCGGATCGAGAACTCCGGCGGCACGGTCACCGAGAAGCTGATCAATGTTTCCGACAGCTTCGTCCACAACATCGCCAAGGCCCGGGAAGACATGCTCGGCATGCTCACCACCTCCTCGGAGGACGTGACGCGCCGCCTCGAGGACACGACGATGCAGCTCTACGCGAGGCTCGACGGCACGACGACCTCAATGACAGGGCAGCTCGAGCAGACGGCGGCCAATCTCTATACCCGCCTCGACCAGGTGTCTCAGCACATGAGCGGCGAGCTGGAGCAGACCGCCCAGCGCATCACCGACTACGTCTCGAACACGACCGGCGAGGCCGTGAGCAAGGTGGCGACCGTCACCGACCAGCTTACCCTGCAGCTCGACCAGTCGTCCCAGCAGTTGGGCACCCTGCTCGACCAGACCTCGAAGCGCCTGGGCAGCCAGCTCGAACAGGCGGCCTCCGACCTCTCGGTGCTGTTCGGCAATTCGACCGAGATGCTCACGCAACGCCTCGATGACACCCAGAGCCACCTCTCCGACATCTTCACGACCAACACGGGCAAGCTGACGGGCGAACTGGAACAGACATCCGAACGGCTCTCCGGCCTGTTCTCGGTCAATGCTGAGCGCCTGTCGAGCACGCTGGACCATACCTGGAACAGTCTCTCCGGCATGTTCACCGCCAAGACCCAGACGCTCACCGAGCAGCTTGACCGTACCTCGGCCGACATCTCCGCGCTGTTCACCGCCAATACCCGGATGATGTCCGAGCAGATCGACAAGACCGCCACCGAGATGACGGACGCCTTCGCCGATACGGCGGTGCGCGTGACCCGCCAGGTGAGCGAGGTCATGGGCAGTCTGGACGGCACCGGCCAGCGCTTCTCGACCGTGCTCGACAACGCCTCCGGCGCCATCCTCGCCGAACTCGGCAAGGCGACGGCCGGCTTCAACGAGAGCCTCAATCAGACCACGCTGCAGATCACCAGCCGCCTCGACGAGGACACAGGCCTTCTCGCACAGCGCGTCGAACGCGCCAGCCGCGAGCTGGAGCAGGTCTCGATCAACACCGCACTCAAGCTCGAAGATGCGAACCGCAAGTTCGCCAAGCATATTGAAACCGCCAACAGCTTCCTCGCTGAACAGCTGGCGACGGCGGCGGGCGTGATGGACGAGCGCCTTGAGACCGTGGCCTCCGATCTCACCAGCAAGCTCGAGCTCACCTCCACGCGCGTGTCGGAACGCCTCGACGACACTGCACTTCTCGTCGACCGCTCAGTCAAGAAGTTCGACAACGAGATGGTGCGCATCCTGACCAGCCGCAACCAGTCGCTTGAAGGCCTGGTGGCGGACGCCGCCAGGCGTGCGGCGGAAATCGACAGTGTGATGTCGAACCACATGACCCTGATCGAAGATTCGCTCACCGCCTCCGAAACGAAGGCGAAGGAGATCAGCCGGATCATCGCCGAGCAGTCAGCGATGGCGAGCCGCAACCTTGAGGAAGAGATCGGGAAGCTCGAGGAAAGTGCCGGCGATCAGATCGCCCAGGCCGCGCGCCTGCTGAAGGATCAGCATGAGCGCGCCATGGCAGCGATGAACGAGATGCTCTCCTCGACGGCAAGCGACTTCCAGCAGACCGCGCAGGACATGCGCCTCACCGCCCAGCAGGTGGTGCGCGACATCGATGCCGCGCGCGGCGAACTGAAGCGCGCCCTGCTCGAACTGCCGGAGGAGACCCGCACCAATGCCGATGCGATGCGCCGCGTGGTCGCCGATCAGATCAACGCGCTGGCGGCCCTCGCCGATGCGGTGAAGCGCCAGACGGGAGCGCTCGACATTTCGGTTCCAGGCACCACGGGCGGCCGCGGCACGCGGAACTGACGCGCGGCGCGCAGGCCTGACGTGATGGAGGGCGAGGCCATCCTCGGCAGCTACGGCGAGTTCCTCGCGCGGGTGTCGGCAGGCAGGCGCTGAATCCTCTACTGCGCTGGCGCGTCCTCGCAGGGCGTGTTTTTTGCAACGCGCGCCGTAATGGCGAAAATGCCGATGGCGATCATCCGCCATTCGCCGTCCGCATCCCGAATGAAGGTGGCGATGCCAGGGCGCATTTCGGGAACGATACCTTGGCCGTCGATGGTCAGCGTCGGATTATCCGGGTCGCTGCGCATGACGAAAAGATCGCCGGACCGGATGGCCTCGACGTTCATCGGCTCGAACAGCTTGGTGATCCTGGCGCACACGGCGCCACCTCCCGTCTTGCGCTCGCCGCTGGCGAAGACATACTGGAAACCCTGGGACTGCACGGACTTCTCCGTCCCGTCGAGGGAGGCCTGCTGGATCTTGCGGCTCAATTCCTTTGCCAGCGCCACATCCTCCGGCTTGAAGGTGGATTTCTTCGGCACGTACTCAGGTTCGGCATCGCACAGCATGGCGCGCGGAAGGTCGAAATCGGCGTAGAAGAATATCTTCCACATCCTGGCCTCTTCCCGCCAGCGCATGACGACGATGCGCGGCTGACTCTCGCCGCTCATCACCACGCCGGCGCGCAGCGTGGTGCGGTTGGGAAGCGCGATGTTGTAGGTCAGCACCAGCACCTTGGTACCGGAGCGCGTAATAACCATATCACTGATCGTGAATTGGTTGATGAAATGCGGGAAGAAGGTCGCCTTGGTGAGGCCGTGGTTGAGGCGGGAGCGCTGGATCAGCGCATCATCATCATAGAGGTCCTTGATCCGCCGCAACACCGCCGGGTCCACCTGTTCCGGCGCGGGAATCCCATCCTTGGCTGTATCCGCGAGAGCTGCATGGAAGGTGTAGACATCTGCCAGAAGTGCCATGCCGAGGGCATTAAGCTCACTCTCAGAGGGTGAATCGATTGCAGATGGCGGCGTATTGATGCCCGGCATCTTCGCATGGGCGGGTGCAAGACCGAACACAGCAACCAGCGCCATCACGGCAGAAAACAGTCCACTGCGGAATGCAAGCATGACGTTCACCTCCGCCGGTTTCGGATTTACGGGACGATGAGGCTGGTCGATGCTGCAGCCCCCGTCCAGACGCGCAGAAGCCAATTACGCCCCGCTCCAAAACGCGCTAAGGGGGCTCAGCGCAGTTGCAGACAAGAGGACGGACGTCATGGACATCGCCAAACCCTATCTCATGTTCCTCGGCGACGTTCATGACCAGCTCGCCGCCAAGACCGCCATGGGCGTGGTCGACTGGCGGCCTGAATGGTGCGTCGGCCAGTTCCGTCTCCCCGGTTGCAAGGCCGATACGGGCCTTCCCGACCTGACACTCGCTGAAGCGGTGGCCAAGGGCGCCTGGACCATGGTGGTGGGCGTTGCCAATGCCGGTGGCGTGCTTCCCGAACACTGGGTGAAGGAAATCGTCGCAGCACTTGAGGCAGGCATGGACGTCGCGACGGGGCTTCACAAGCGGCTGGGCTCCATTCCCGAGATCGCGGCGGCAGCGGCAAAGCACGGCCGCAAGCTGCATGACGTGCGCTTCTCGGATATCAGCTTTGCCACCGGCAAGGGCACCAAGCGCCAGGGCATGCGGCTCCTGACAGTCGGCACGGATTGCTCGGTCGGCAAGAAATACACAGCCCTCGCCATTGACCGCGAGATGCACAAGCGCGGCCTCTCCTCCGATTTCCGCGCCACGGGGCAGACGGGTGTGCTGATCTCGGGCCGCGGTATTGCGCTTGATGCGGTGGTCGCCGACTTCATCTCGGGTGCTGCCGAGTGGATCTCGCCCGAGAATGCGCCGGAGCATTGGGACATCGTCGAAGGCCAGGGCTCCCTCTTCCACCCCTCCTTCGCGGGCGTGACACTCGGACTGCTGCACGGTGCGCAGCCGGATTGCTTCGTCGTCTGCCATGAGCCGACGCGCGCCACCATGCGCGGCGTCAAGCATCCCCTTCCGTCGATACAGCAAGTCATTGACCGCACCGTGCTCGAAGGCTCGCTCACCAATCCGAACATCATCTGCATCGGCATTGCCATCAACACCGAGCATCTCTCGGAGGAGGTGGCGATGGCCTATCTCAAGGAGACGGGCGAGGCGCATGGCCTGCCTTGCGTCGATCCGATCCGCACCGGTGTGGGCCCCATCGTCGATGCGCTGATCGCCCGCTACGGCCGCTGACATGCCGAAACTCCTGATCGCGGAGGAGCGCTGGCCGATTGCAGGCAGCTTCACCATCTCGCGCGGCGCCAAGACAGAGGCGCATGTGGTGACGGTGACGCTCTCGGACGGCACCCACCAGGGCCGCGGCGAATGCGTGCCCTACCCCCGCTATGAGGAGACGGTGCCGCAGGTCGTGGCGGCACTCGAAGCAGCACGGACGCACATCGAGGCTGGCATCACGCATGAGGAAATCCCCTCCTTGCTGGCGCCTCATGCGGCGCGCAATGCGCTTGATTGCGCGCTGTGGGACCTCCGCGCCAAGCAGCAGGGAAAGCCCGTCTGGCAGATCGCGGGGCTTCCCGAACCCAAACCCATCGTCACCGCCTATACGCTGAGCCTCGATACGCCGGAGGCCATGGGCGAGGCGGCGGCGAAGGCCTCCCACCGCCCGCTCCTCAAGCTGAAGCTAGGGCGCGAGGGCGATGCGGAGCGGCTGAAGCTGATCCGCCGCAATGCGCCCGGGAGCCGGCTCATCGTCGATGCCAATGAGGGCTGGACCGCTGACAATCTGGCCGCAATGCTCGAAGCCTGTGCGGAGGCCAATGTCGAACTCGTGGAGCAGCCGCTGCCGGCCGGAAACGATGAGGCGCTGCGGTCAATCGCGCGTGCCGTCACCGTCTGTGCCGATGAATCGGTCCACGGCCTCGGCACGCTGGATGATCTCTCGGGCAAATATGACGCGATCAACATCAAGCTCGACAAGACAGGCGGCTTGACGCCCGCCATCGCGCTCGCCCATGCGGCGCGGGAGAGACACCTCAAGATCATGGTGGGCTGCATGCTGGCGACCTCGCTCGCGATGGCGCCCGCCATGCTGCTGACACCCTATGCCGATGTTGTCGATCTCGACGGCCCCCTGCTCCTGAAGCAGGACCGCGATCCGGCGATCCGCTTCGAGGGCAGCACGATGCATCCGCCACCCGCTAGCCTTTGGGGCTGATGGTTCTAAGAAGGGCGGCCAGCGCGAAGGCCACAACGGCATAACCCGCCATCACGAAATAAGCTCCGCCGCCCAAAGCGCCATAGAGAAGCCCCGAAGCCCACATGGTGGAGGAGAGCATCACCCCGCTCGACAACACCGAAAAAAGTCCCTGTGCGGTATTGCGCATGTTGTCCGGCACGCGCTCCCGGATGAAATGCATGGTGCCGAGGTGCGTGAAGCCGAAGGACGCCGCGTGAAGCGCCATCACCGCGAACATGATGGCGAGCGGCGGTTCGAGTCCCGTCGCCGTCCAGCGCAGCACGCCGAGTGCGCTTCCCGCCATGATGAGCCCCACCGAGCCGAAGGCGCGGTAGAAGCGGTTGGAAAACGCGAACATCAGCACTTCGCAGATGACGCCCACCGCCCACAGCTTGCCGATGGTGAAGGTGGAATAGCCCTGGTCGATGAAATGGACCGAGCCAAAGGCATAGAGAAAGCCATGGCTCGCCTGCCCAAGCCCCGCGGCAAGCAGGAACAGGACGAAGGGCAGCGAACCCACCACCGCAAGGAGAGGCGCCAAGCGCAGGGGCTCATGCTTCGTCTGGCGCACCGCGCCATCATGGGGCAGCAGCAGCGTGAAGAGCGCGCCAAGGCCTTGCGCGGCAGCGATGAGCAGGATCACCGCATAGACCGGGATCACCTCGAGAAGGGCACCCGCCAGCACGCTTCCCGTCAGGAAGCTGAGCGAGGCCCACAGCCGGATGCGGCCATAGTCGAGCCCGAAGCGGGCGGAGCCCTCCACCGCCAGCACCTCGCTCAAGGGCACCACGGGGGCGAGAAGTGCCGCCGCCAGCATGACGCCGATGAGGATCGGCCAGAAGCCGCTCATGAAATGGAGCAGCAGATAGGCGAGGAAGGCGCCGAAGGCACAGGCGATGATCACCGGGCGGCGGCGCTGGGTGATGTCGGCCGCGAAGGTGCCGAGCGGAATGGCAATGATGCGCACGGCCATGGTCATGGCCACGATCAGCGCGATCTGCGGGTCGGTCAGGCCCTTGTCCTTCAGCCACAGCGGCAGAAAAGGCAGCTGGATGCCGCTGCCGAGGAACAGCACGGCATTGAACAGCGAAAGTCTCAGGCTGAAGTTGCGGGATGACATCGGCGTTTTCTAACGCCCGCGTCTAAACCAAAGATTCACCTCTCACCATGATTATGCGCGCCTGATGTGCCCTGCTGTGTTTGCAGGGGTCCAGTCCTGCCGGGCGACCTGTGAGTGGAGTACCAATGCCGCAGAAAGAGCTGGAAGCGGAGGATTTCGAAGAGATCCGCGAGGCCGTGATGGAAACGGCGCGTGGGCGCTGGTTCCTCGACCAGTACGCCAGCCGCGTGCGCGCGGCGGAGACCGAAGGGCTGATCGCGGGCATGAGGCGGCTCGAAACCGCCCTTTCCGCCAATCATGACGCGGTCATGGCCAGGCTTGCCTCCGCCCTCGCGCGGGAGCCCGCGACCCCCCGCCCGGCCCCTGCCGCCGCACCGGAAATCAGCCCCCGGCACATGAAATACTACCGGAACGACGAGGACATCTTCGAGCCAGCACCCCAGGCGCAGATTGCCGCCCTTCCGGACCTCACCCTCCTCCCCGTCCTGCCACCGGAGCCCGTCGTGGAGCCGGGACCCCCGGCCAAACGCCGCATCGTCATCATCCGCCACAAGCCCGGCGAACAGATCGACGTGCCGCTGGCGGATGATTTCGCCAAGGCATCGTAAGCTAGATATCCCGGCGCAATATCCGCGCGAAGAGTTCCGCATCGCAATTGCCGCCTGAGGCGATGACGCCGATGGCGCGGCCCTTGGTCTCGCGCTTTCCTGACAGCACCGCGGCCAAGGCCACGGCCCCGCCCGGTTCCAGCACCAGCTTCAAGGCGCTGAAGGCGAAGCGCACGGCGTCAGCCGCTTCCGCATCGCTCACGGTCAGCCCCTCGCCGAGAAGGCGATGGTTGATGGCGAAGGTCATCTCGCCCGGCGAGACCGACATCAGCGCGTCGCAGATCGAGCCCGACGGCCGGGCGTTCCTCTCGATCCTGCCACTTGCCAGCGAGCGCGCATAATCATCGAAGCCCACGGGCTCGACCGTGTGGACCCGTGTGGCAGGGGACTTCGCCGCCATGGCGAGCGCCACGCCGGCGGTGAGGCCGCCGCCCGAACAGCAGGCCAGCACATCGTCAAGCTCGACGCCCAGGGCCTCCGCCTGCTCCGCCAGTTCAAGCCCCGCCGTGCCTTGCCCGGCGATGATGTCGCGGTGCTCGAAGGGCGGCACAAGGACCGCGCCGCGGGCCTTCACATAGGACGCTGCGATCTCCTCGCGCGATTCTGTCGCACGGTCGTAGGTCACCACCTCGCCGCCATGGGCCCTTGTGTTGTCCTGCTTGATCATGGGCGTATCGGAAGGCATCACGATCAGGGCGGGCAGGCCGCGCAGCCTCGCCGCCGCGGCAACCCCCTGCGCATGGTTGCCGGAGGAATAGGCAACGACGCCACCCGGGGCCTTCTCCTTGTCCAGTTGCGAGATCATGTTCCAGGCGCCGCGGAACTTGAAGGATCCCGTGCGCTGCAGGCACTCGGCCTTGACCAGCACGCGGCCGCCCGCACGGGCATTGAGGACGGGCGATTCGATCACCGGTGTCCTGACGGCAAACCCGGACAGCCGGTCCCTCGCAATTTCGATATCGGGAAAACTGGGCAGCATCATCGCCTGAGCATAGCGGAAGGCCCGGCAAATTTGCTAGACATGACCCATCACTTCCGGAGCCAGAATGACCCGCGATCCGCGTTACGACATCCTCTTCGAACCCATCCGCATCGGCCCGCATGTGGCGCGGAACCGCTTCTACCAGGTGCCCCACTGCAACGGCATGGGCTACCGCGATGCCTCGGCGCTTGCCGCCATGCGCGGCATGAAGGCGGAAGGTGGCTGGGCCGTCGTCTGCACCGAGATGGTGGAGATCCACCACACAGCGGATGTCTCGCCTTATGTCGAACTCCGGATCTGGAGCGACCATGACATTCCGATGCTGGGGCGGATTGCCGAGAAGATCCACGCCCATTCCTCGCTCGCGGGGATCGAGCTCTGCCATTCGGGCTACACCGCCAACAATCTCTGGACCCGCGAAGTGCCGATCGCCGCGAGCCCCATGCCCACCTCCAGCATGATGAATGATCCCATCACGGCGCGCGGCATGGACAAGGAGGATATCCGCAACCTGCGCCGCGCCCACCGCAAGGCGGCACTGAGGGCGAAGGAGGCTGGCTTCGACCTCGTCTATGTCTATGCCGGCCACGGGCTTGGCATCTTCCAGCACTTCCTGTCGCGCGCCACGAACTTCCGCACCGATGAATATGGCGGCTCGCTCGAAAACCGCGCCCGCCTGCTGCGCGAGGTGATCGAGGACACCAAGGACGCGGTGGGCGATAGCTGTGCGGTGCCGGTGCGCATCGCCATGCATGAGTTCAACGGCTCGGCTGGCCTCGAGCCTGCCGAAGTCGAGGACGCCATTGCCATGATGGCGGATCTCCCGGACCTGTGGGACCTGTCGCTCTCCGACTGGTCGAAGGATTCGCAAACCTCGCGCTTTGCCGAGGAGGGTTTCCAGGAGCCCTACATCAAGGGTGTCAAGAAGCTCACCACCAAGCCCGTGGTTGGTGTTGGCCGCTACACCTCCCCCGATGCCATGGTGCGGGTGATCCGCCAGGGCATCATGGACATGATCGGCGCGGCGCGGCCCTCGATTGCCGATCCCTATCTGCCGAAGAAGATCGAGGAGGGCCGCCTCGACGACATCCGCGAATGCATTGGTTGCAATGTGTGCGTCACGCACGACTACACGATGACCCCGCTCCGCTGCACCCAGAACCCCTCCATGGGCGAGGAGTGGCGGCGCGGCTGGCACCCGGAAAAGATCCGCCCGAAGGAAGAGGACAAGCACATTCTCGTGATCGGTGCCGGCCCCGCGGGCCTTGAGGCGGCGCGCGCCTTGGGCCAGCGCGGCTATCAGGTCACCGTCGCCGACAAGGCCTCCGGGGCGGGCGGCCGCGTCGCAAGGGAATGCCGCCTGCCTGGCCTTTCCGCCTGGGGCCGGGTGCGCGACTGGCGCATGCTGCAGATCAACAAGATGCCGAACGTGCAACTCTATCTCGAAAGCCAGATGACGGCGGAGACGGTCATGGATCTGGGAGTGGACCATGTGCTCGTCGCCACCGGCTCAGCGTGGCTGAAGGATGGCACGGGCCGCCACTTCGCCAGCCCGCGCCCGATGGTGGAGCAGGCCGATGTCCTGACCCCGGATGACATCATGGCGGGCCGCCGCCCGGCCTCAAAAACGGTCGTGCTCTATGACGACGACCACTACTATATGGGCGGTGTTCTCGCCGAACTGCTGGCGCGGGAAGGCCACCAGGTGAGCCTTGTCACGCCTGCGGCAGTTGCCTCTGCCTACACCAAGGCCTCGCTGGAGCAGAAGGCGATCCAGTCCCGGCTGCTGACGCTGGGGGTGAAGATCATCGCCAACCATGCCCTTTCGGCCATTGCCCATGACCATGTGACGCTCGACTGCGTCTTTACCGGAGAGGCGGTGACGCGCGAGGCGGGGTCGACCGTGCTCGTCACCTCCCGCCGCCCGGTCGATGGCCTTTGGCGGGAGCTTGAGGCCCAGGGAATCAGCGCATCCCGCGCAGGCGATTGTTTCGGACCGGGAACCATTGCCGCGGCGGTGCATTCCGGGCGGAACTTTGCCGAGAGTTTCGGCAGGCCCGCGTTGGACTTCCTCGACCTGCCGTTCCGGCGGGAGGTGACGGCCCTGAGTTGATGGCCTGCCTCATTCCTGCCGAAGCTTGGGGCTAGACACCTCCCAGTTAAGACACCATTTACCCGCATCACCCACTGTGAAATCCGTAAAGTCAGGGGAAAAAACCGTGCTTTCGCGCCGCGCCTTCAACCGCCGTCTTCTTGCCATGGGCAGCCTTCTGGCCATGGGCAACGCCGCCTTTGCGGAAGACACGGTCATCGCCAGCCCGCTCGGGAGCGAGACGAAGACGGCCGCGCCCGGCAATTCCAAGCTCGCCACCCAGACGGAGATCGTTGCCGGCCAGGACCAGGCGCCGATGCTGAGCCTCAACTCGGCCGAGGCGCTGCAGGGCGCCATCGCCATGTATGAGGAATTCGTCGCGGGCGGCGGCTGGCAGAACCTTGAGGCACGGACCCTCAAGATGGGCGACAAGGGCGAGTCCGTCATTGCCCTCCGCCAGCGGCTGGTGGCCGAAAACTACATCCCCTTCGACACGCTCGGCGGCGAGAACGCATCGGTCTTTGACGATGAGCTCGAAGCGAGCGTGCGCGCCTTCCAGATCAACCATGGCGTGCTGCCCTCCGGCATCATGGGCGAGAAGACGCTGGCCCAGCTCAACATTACGGCCGATACGCGGCTTGGCGCGCTGCGCGAGAACCTTGCGCGCGTCGAGGCCTATGCCCAGGGCCTCACCGACCGCTCGATCCTCGTCAACATTCCGGGCGCCCAGCTCGAGACGGTGGAATTCGGCCGCGTCTATTCGCGCCACAACATCATTGTTGGCAAGCTTGAACGCCCCTCGCCGACGCTCGCCTCCACGGTGAGCGACATCAACTTCAATCCCTACTGGAAGATCCCGGCCTCGATCGTCGCGCGGGATATCGTGCCAAGGTATCAGGCGGACCCCAACTACCTGGACGACAACCTCATCCGCGTCTTCGATGGTGTCGACGGGCCTGAGATAGACCCGCTGTTCATCGACTGGTCGCTAACGGACCCCGAGCGCTACTTCTTCCGCCAGGAGCCAGGCCCCCACAATTCGCTGGGCACGGTGAAGATCAACTTCAAGAACGACCATATGGTCTACATGCACGATACGCCGCACCGCGAGCTGTTCGGCCGCAACGTGCGCTTCGAGAGCTCGGGCTGCGTGCGCATCGACCAGGTGGAAACCGTCATCAAGTGGATCCTCGACCGCACCGGCTCCCCGCTGACGCCGGCGGACTACGAGATGATCATCGCCAACGTCGAGCAATATGACCACAAGATCGAGAACGGCCCCGACGTGCGCTGGATCTACCTCACCGCTTGGGCCACCGAAGACGGCCGCGTGAACTTCCGCCCCGACGTCTACGGCCTCGACGGCACCGGCTTCATTTACGGCCAGCCCCAACCGAAGACGTTCTGAGAGCAGCGGATCGCTCTCTTCAAGAGCCGTCACCCCGGCGAAGGCCGGGGTCCAGCTTGTTTCATCATACATGCCGGCCCAGAGATGGATCCCGGCCTCCGCCGGGATGACGGCTTGGGTGGAGCATGATAATGACGGAAAAGCCTCTCGCACCAGGACGGACCCCTTGCCATGACCCGCAGTTACTACGCCCCCCCGGGCGGTCACCCGCCGCAGACCGAGCTTCTGACGGGGCGGGCGGTGTTCACCGAGGCCTATGCGGTGATCCCCACGGGCGTGATGCGGGACATCGTGACGAGCCTTCTGCCGCATTGGGAGAAGACCAGCGCCTGTGTGATCGACCGCCCGCTTTCAGGCTTCGCAGAGACCTTCTCGCAATACATCATGGAATTCTCGCCCGTCTGTGGCAGCGAGAGGCCGGATCCTGAGCCCGAGTCGCAAGGCTTTCTGTTCGTAGT
>JBEILC010000068.1:0-13201 GCA_040379425.1 Hyphomicrobiales bacterium | reverse complement strand
TCAATTCCCCGGCAGCACCAGCAGCTTCGGGTTGTCCGGCAACCCCGCCGCCGTGAAGATGCGTTCCGGCAACGCCGAGGTCTCCAGCTCATATTCCTGGCTGACATTGCTGATGAAGCGGTTGAGCGTGGTGGGGCCGAAGAAATGCATGGGGATCACCACCCGCGCCTTGATGGTCTTCAGCACCTCCAGCATGTCGACCTGGCCCATGGTGTAGCCGCCGTCGACCGGCACCATGACGATGTCGAGACGCCCGATCATGCCCATGTGCTCCGCACCCAGCAGGTGATGCAGGTGGCCCAGGTGGCCGATGCACAGGCCCGCCACCTCGAAGATGAAGATCGAATTGGCGTCCTTCATCCGCCCCATCATGCCGCCGCGGATGTCGGTGGTCACGTTCCGCACCCGGATGTCGCCGATCTCGACGTCATGGACGGCGGGCCCGTCGCCATCGGGATTCCAGCCGCGCAGCACATGCTTGATCGCGGGGTCGGGGAAGTCCGTGTAGTGTGTCGAATGCGCCCGGTTCATGGTCACGCCATCCGGCACGATGCCCGCCGAATAGCCCGAATAGTCGGTGACGATCCGCGTGCCGCCGGGGCTTTCGATGATGAAGCTCGAATGGCCGATGAAGGTGAGCTTCACCTGGTCGGGCTTGAGTGCCGCCGGAACGATGCGGGGTTCGGCGCCCGCCATGGCGAGGCAATCGCTCTGGAGTGCCGCCGCCGGAACCACGCTCCAGCAGAAAAGCAGGGCAGACAAAATGAACTTCCGCATGGCGCGCTCCCTCATTCCCGGAGGTGAGGCTCAGAGTGGAGAATGGCGAAACTGCGGCGCGCCTTGCCTTCCGGCCGAACTGCGCAGAGATTGACGTGAATGTGATCGCAAACAGGAGGCCCACGCCCATGCCCGCCTATCTCATCGGCGGCATCACGGTCACCGATCCCGTGGGCTTTGAGGAATACCGCGCCAAGGTCCCTGCCGTCATCGCCGCTCTTGGCGCTACGCCAGCGTTCCGCAGCGAGCAGCATCATCGTGGTCGAGGCCTACGTACCCCGGGGCTCCGCCTCGTAGCGATAGCGGAAGGTGCAGCAGGGCGCACCCTCCATGATGGTCTGCTTGCGCTCCAGCGTGATGTTGGGGTCATAGCCCTGGCAGAACGTGCCGTCGCGGTTGCAGGACAGGAGATGCCCGATCTTGCCGAGCCCCATGGCCTTGTAGGTCTCGGCATAGCGGCAGCGGGTGATGTCGAAGTCGAATGAGGTGTCATCCGCCCTCAGCACCTTCATTTCCAGCGCGCCATCCGCCGTCCAGTGCTCATAGAGCTTGATGAAATCCGCCATGGAGGTCTGGCCCGCCTTGGCGGCGAAGTATTTCCCTTCGGCAATCGCCGCCTTGCGAATCGCGGCATCGAGGATGGCGCTGGCCTTCTCCTCACCAAGTTCGGCGACCATCTCGGCGAAGATCGGGCCGATGACCTCCGCCTGCAGCCGCCGCTTGGTGAGGGTGGGGATCTCGCTCATCACGCATAGACCTTGATGATGCCGAGGAAATCCGAAGCCTTGAGGCTGGCGCCACCCACCAGCGCGCCATTGACATGGGGCTGGCCCATGAGCTCCGCCGCATTCGACGGCTTGACGGAGCCGCCATAGAGAATGCGCACCCCTGCCCCCTCGCCGCCCATCAGCTGGCTCAGCTCCTTGCGGATCAGCGCGTGGACTTCGGCGACTTCTGCCGTGGTGGGGGTGAGTCCCGTGCCGATGGCCCAGACCGGCTCATAGGCGATCACCGTATTGGCGGCGGTCGAACCAGCAGGCAGCGAGCCCTTGAGCTGGCTGGTGACGGCGCCGAGCGTCTTGCCGCCCTTGCGCTCCTCCAGCGTCTCGCCGATGCAGATGATGGCGGTGAGGCCGGCGCGCTGGGCAGCCTTGGCCTTCTTGGACACCATCTCGTCCGTCTCACCATGGTTGGTGCGGCGCTCGGAATGGCCGACGATGACGGCGGAGCAGCCCGCCTCCTTCAGCATCTCGGCGGAGACATCGCCGGTGTGCGCGCCGGACGGATTCCAGTGGCAATCCTGCCCGCCGACCTTGATCTTGGTGCCCTTCACGACGGACTTGACGCGCCTCAGGATGACGGCGGGCGGGCAGACCATGACGTCGGCCTTCAGCTTCACGTCCTTCAGCATGGCGGCCAGCAGCCGCGGCTCCTTCAGCATGGCCAGGCTGCCATTCATCTTCCAGTTTCCGGCGACCAGCGGCCGCGGGCCCTCTACTGCCATCATTTCGCTCCCCAAGTACTTGAAACTGTGCTCTTAGCAGACGCATACCGCACTTGCGAGGGGGTGTGCGCCTACCTATAGTGCGCCGCGCCCGGCAGGGCCTCACGTGGAAAGGAACGACCCCAGATGATGGAATCCATGCGCAATGCCGCCAAGGGCTGGGTAGCGAAGGTCCTGATCGGCCTTCTCGCCGTGAGCTTCGGCGTCTGGGGCATCGCGGACGTGTTCCGGGGCGTGAACACGGGTGCGCTGGCAACGGTCGGCGAACAGGAAATCGCGCCCGAGGAGTTCAACACGGCATTCCAGAACTATCTCCGGACCTACGCCCAGCAGACGGGCCGCGGCATCACGCCGGAGGAGGCGCGCGCGCTGGGCATCGACAAGGCGATTCTCGATAATCTGCTGCGCGGCGCAGCCCTGGACCATGAGGCGCGCAAGCTGAACCTCGGCGTGTCCAGCACCTATCTCGCCCATGAGGTGATGCTGAACCCCGCCTTCCACGACGCCTCGGGCAAGTTCGACGCCGAGCGCTTCAAGCTGCTCCTGTCGCAGAACGGCCTGAACGAAAGCCTCTTCTTCGCCGAGGAGCGCCAGCGGCTGGTGCGCGCGGCGCTGACCGAAACCGCCACCTCGGGGGTTGGCGCCAACCTTGGCCTTCTCGAGACGCAGTACCGCTTCCAGAACGAGCAGCGCGATGCGCGTTTCTTCACGGTGACGGTGCAGGAGAACGAGGTTCCCGCCCCCACGGACGACGAAATCAAAAACGAATATGACGCCAACCCGGCCGCCTACACCGCGCCCGAATACCGCGTGGTGGCGACCATGAAGGTTGAGCCCGCCGACATCGCCGACAAGGTGACCCTGACGGAGGACGACATCACCGCGGGGTACGAGACGTACAAGCAGGATTATTTCACGCCGGAAACCCGCACCATCCTGCAGATCTTCTTCCCCACGCCTGAGGAGGCTGCCGCCGCAAAGCAGAAGCTCGCGACCGGCACGGATTTCATGGCGCTCGCCAAGGAACGCGGCTTCTCCGAGCAGGACGTGACCTTCGCGGACAAGGCCAGGACCGACTTCATCGACCAGGCCATTGCCGATGCGGCCTTCGCCCTCGCCCAGGACCAGGTGAGCGAGCCCGTCAAGGGCGCGCTCGCCACCGTGCTGCTGAAGGCCGTCAAGATCACGCCCGAGAAGCAGCAGACCCTGGCGGAGGTGAAGCCGGGCCTCAGCGAGCGCCTGCGCCTTGAGCGCGCGAACGAGGAGATCCAGTCGATTTATGACGCCGTCGAGGATGACCGCGCCGCCCAGACCAGCTTCGAGGACATTGCGGCCAAGGCCGGCATTGCGTTCATGCTTCTGAGCCCGCTTGATGCGCAGGGCATCGGCAAGGACGGCAAGCGGGTCGAGGCCCCCCATGCCGCGGAGATCGTGAGCGCCGCCTTCACCAGCGACGTGGGCGTTGAGAATGACGCGATCTCGCTCGACAACGGCTACGTCTGGTACGAGGTGCGCGAAGTGATCCCCTCCGCCCTCCGCCCCCTCGAGGAGGTGAAGGACCAGGCCCGCGCCGCCGTCCTCGCCCAGAAGCTTCGCGCCCTGGCGGATGAAAAGGCGAAGAAGCTGGTCGAGCGCGCCAGGTCCGGTACCAAGATCGAGGAGCTGGCGATGGAATTCAACGCGCCCGTCCAGACCGTACAGGGCCTGCGCCGCGGCGAGCCGAAGGACGGCTTCGGCCTTGGCGCACTGGCCGCCCTCTTCGCCGTGCCGGACAATGGCTTCGCCTATTCAATCGCGCCCGATGGCAAGAGCGCGCGTGTGATGCAGTCGCAACCCGTCATGATGCCGTCCTTCGTCGCGGCCTCGGCGGAAGCGAAGGCCATCAGCGACCGTCTCAAGGACCAGATTTCGGAAGACATGCTCAGCGCTTACCTCGCGGCGCTCGAAAAGGATGCCGGCGTCACCGTCAACGATACGCTCTGGCGAAACATCTCGGGACAGCAGACCAACTGACCTCTCATGATGTTTTCGCCGGAACCAAAAGATGATCATCTCCTCCGATTACGACAGCTTCGCCCGCGCCTATGAACGCGGGGAGCCGCAGATCCTGTCGGCGCGCCTCGTCGCCGATCTCGAAACCCCCGTCTCCGCCAAGCTGAAGCTGGCGCGCAATGCGCGATACTCCTTCCTGCTTGAATCGGTCGAGGGCGGCGCGGTGCGTGGCCGCTATTCCATCATCGGCCTCAATCCGGACCTGATCTGGAAGGTGGAAGGCGGCAAGGCCTCGATCAACCGCAAGGCCGGGCTCGATCCCAAGGGCCCCTTCGAGGAGACGGGCCTCGCGCCCCTGCAGTCGCTCCGCGCGCTTCTTGCCGAAAGCCGCATCAAGCTCCCGGAGGATGCGCCGCCCATGGCCGCCGGCGTCTTCGGCTACATGGGCTATGACATGGTCCGCCTGATGGAGGACCTGCCCGAGCCGAACCCGGATACGCTTGGCCTGCCGGACGCCGTGCTGATCCGCCCCACCATCATGGCGATCTTCGACAGCGTGAAGGATGAGGTGACGGTCACCTCGCCGGTCTATCCCGAGGCCTCCGTCACCGCGCGCGCCGCCTATGTGCGCGCCCAGGAGCGGATCAGCAAGATCGTCGATGCGCTGGACCGCCCGCTCGACCACCGCTCTCTGAGGGAAAGCGAAGTCTCGCCCATCGGCAGCCCGAGCTCCAATACCAGCCCTGAGGAATACAAGGCGATGGTGCTGAAGGCCAAGGAGTTGATCGCGGCTGGCGACATCTTCCAGGTCGTGCTGTCCCAGCGCTTCGAAACCGAATTCACCCTGCCGCCCTTCGCGCTCTACCGCTCGCTCCGGCGCGTCAACCCATCGCCCTTCCTCTACTATCTCGACTTCGACTCCTTCTCGATCATCGGCTCCAGCCCGGAGATCCTGGTCCGCGTGCGCGACGGCAAGGTCTCGATCCGCCCCATCGCCGGAACCAGGCGCCGGGGCGCCACCCCCGCCGAAGACCGTGCGCTGGCCGAGGAACTCCTCGCCGACCCCAAGGAGCGCGCCGAGCATCTGATGCTTCTCGACCTCGGCCGCAATGACGTGGGCCGTGTCGCAGACATCGGCACCGTCTCCGTGACCGAGAAGTTCATTCTCGAATACTACAGCCAGGTGATGCACATCGTCTCGAACGTCGAGGGCCGCCTGTCGAAGAAATACGACACCATCAATGCCCTTGTCGCGGGATTTCCGGCGGGCACCGTGTCGGGTGCGCCAAAGGTGCGCGCCATGGAGATCATCGACGAACTCGAGAAGAACAAGCGCGGCGTCTACGCCGGATGTGTGGGCTACTTCTCGGCCGATGGCGAGATGGACACCTGCATCGTGCTCCGCACCGCCATCGTCAAGGACGGCAAGATGTATGTGCAGGCAGGTGCGGGCGTCGTCGCCGACTCGGTGCCCGAAAGCGAACACCAGGAGTGCGTCAACAAGGCCAAGGCGCTGTTCCGCGCCGCCGAGGAAGCGGTCCGCTTCGCCGGCCGCGCCGGGAGGGCCCAATGATCATCCTCATCGACAACTACGACAGCTTCACCTACAATCTCTATCACTTCCTCGGCGACATCGGGGCAGAGACGGTGGTGCACCGCAATGACAAGATCAGCGTGGGCCAGGTCATCTCGGCAAGGCCCGAGGCCATCGTGATTTCGCCCGGCCCCGCAACGCCCAACGAGGCTGGGATCTGCCTCGAACTGATCGAGAAGGCGTCCGAGACAATCCCGGTCTTCGGCGTGTGCCTCGGCCTCCAGTCCATGGGCCAGTGCTTCGGCGGCAAGGTCATCCGCGCACCCTCCCAGATGCATGGCAAGACGAGCCAGATCCACCACACCGGCAAGGGCGTGTTCAAGGGCCTGCCGCAGGACTTCACCGCGACGCGCTATCACTCCTTGATCGTCGAGCGCGAAAGCCTGCCCGGCTGCTTCGAGATCACGGCCGAGGCCGATGGGCTCATCATGGGCCTGCAGCACAAGACGCGGAACGTGCACGGCGTGCAGTTCCATCCGGAATCGATCGCCTCCGAGCACGGCCACCTGATCCTCAAGAACTTCCTCGAACTGGCGGGGGCACGCTGATGGCGGACTTGAAACCTCTGATCGGCAAGGTCGCCGCCGGAACCGCACTCAGCCGCGAGGAGGCCCGCGAGGCCTTCAACGTGATGATGTCAGGCGAGGCCACCCCCTCCCAGATCGGTGGCTTCCTCATGGCGCTCCGCGTGCGCGGCGAAACGGTGGACGAGATCACCGGTGCTGTCGAAATCATGCGGGAGAAGATGCTGCGCGTTGATGCACCATCAGACGCCATCGACATCGTGGGCACGGGTGGTGATGCATCTGGTTCCTACAATATCTCGACCTGTGCCGCCTTCGTTGCGGCGGGCGCGGGGCTGAAGGTCGCCAAGCACGGCAACCGCGCGCTGTCCTCGCGTTCGGGTGCAGCGGACGTGCTGATGGCGCTGGGCGTGAAGATCGACATTCCGCCCGAGACGATTTCCGCCTGTATCGGGCAAGCGGGCCTGGGCTTCATGTTCGCGCCGTCCCACCATGCCTCGATGAAGCATGTGGGCCCGTCCCGCGTCGAACTCGGCACGCGCACCATCTTCAACCTGCTGGGCCCCCTCTCCAACCCCGCCGGTGCAAAGCGCCAGGTCACGGGCGTGTTCTCGAAGCAGTGGGTTGAGCCGCTGGCCCATGTGCTGAAGAACTTGGGCTCCGAAGCCTGCTGGATCTGCCATGGCGAAGGCGGCATGGATGAGATCGTGCCGACCGGCACGACATGGGTTTCCGAACTGAAAGACGGCAAGATCACCAGCTTCGAGCTGACGCCGGAAGCCCTGGGCCTCAAGCGTTCATCCTTCGAGGAGTTGAAAGGTGGCGATGCCGCGCAGAACGCCGATGCGCTCCGTCATGTGCTGGCGGGCAAGCCCTCCGCCTTCCGCGATGCCGCGGTGATGACAGCTGCCGCCGCCCTCGTCGTCGCAGGCCGTGAGCCGGGTCTCAAGCAAGGTGTCGCCGCCGCGCAGAAGGCCATCGATTCAGGCGCTGCCGAAGCGGCGCTCTCAACCCTGGTGAAGGTCTCGAATTCCTGATGGCCACCATTCTCGACAAGATCGCCGCCTACAAGCGCGAAGAAGTGGCCAAGGCCCGGAAGGCGATGGCGCTCTCCGAACTCGATGCACGCGCCAGGGCCGCACCGCCGGTGCGCGGCTTCGCCAGGGCGCTCGATGCCAAGAAGGCACAAGGCGAATGGGCGTTGATCGCCGAGATCAAGAAGGCAAGCCCGTCCAAGGGGCTCATCCGGCCTGACTTCCATCCGGCCTCGCTCGCCATGGCCTATGAGGCGGGCGGAGCCGCCTGCCTCTCGGTCCTCACCGACACGCCCTCCTTCCAGGGCGCACCGGAATTCCTCACGCAAGCGCGCGCCGCCTGCTCGCTTCCGGCACTCCGCAAGGACTTCATGCTCGATACCTGGCAGGTGACGGAAGCCCGTGCCTGGGGCGGAGACTGCATCCTCCTCATCATGGCGATGATCGATGACGCGCTGGCCGCTGATCTCGAAAGCTCCGCAGAGCACTGGGGCATGGACGTGCTGATCGAGGTTCACGACGAAAAGGAACTTGAGCGTGCGCTGAAGCTCCGTTCACGGATGATCGGCATCAACAACCGCGATCTCCACACCTTTGCGACCGCCCTCGAAACAACCGTCCGGCTCGCGCCGCGCATCCCGAAGGACCGGATGGTGGTGGGCGAGAGCGGGCTCTTTACGCCCGCCGACCTCGACCGGCTGGCGAAGGTCGGCGTCAATGCCTTCCTGATCGGCGAGAGCCTCATGCGCCAGCAGGATGTCACCGCCGCCACCCGCGCCATTCTTACAAAACCATGAGCCGCCTCACCCATCTCGATGCCGCAGGAAACGCCCACATGGTGGACGTGTCGGAGAAGGACGTGACCTCGCGCAGCGCCACGGCAAAGGCCGCCGTGGAGATGCTGCCTGAAACCCTCCACCTCGTTCTCGAGGGCAAGGCGAGGAAGGGCGACGTGCTGGACACCGCGCGCATTGCCGGCATCATGGCCGCCAAGAAGACGCATGAGCTGATCCCGCTCTGCCACCCGCTGATGATCACCAAGGTCACGGTCGATTTCATTCCCGATGAGGCTTCCGCCACCATCGAGGTCACAGCCACGGTGAAGGTCGAGGGCAAGACGGGTGTCGAGATGGAGGCCCTGACCGCCTGTTCCGTCGCCTGCCTCACCCTCTATGACATGGTGAAGGCGGTGGACCGTGGCATGAAGATCACCAATCTCCGCCTCGTCGAGAAGTCGGGCGGAAAGTCCGGACATTTCACCGCGGAGTAATCGAGATGGCGCTGATCCCCGTCGAAGAGGCCCGCGCCCGCATTCTGGAGAAGGTGAAGCCCCTTCCCGCCGAAACCGTTCCGCTGGACAAGGCGCTGGGCCGAGTCCTGGCAAAGCCGGTGAAAGCGCTCCGCGACCAGCCGCCCTTCGATGGCTCCGCCATGGACGGCTATGCGGTCATCGCTGCCGATGTCGCCGACGTCCCCGCCACGCTGAAGCTCATCGGCACCTCCGCTGCGGGTCACGGTTTCCGCGGAACCGTTAAACGCGGAGGTTGTGTTCGCATTTTCACCGGGGCCCCCATGCCGAAGGGAGCCGATTCGGTCGTCATCCAGGAGAATGTCGTTGCCTCGGGCAAGGACATCACCGTCCTCCAGCCTGTGAGGCCGCAGCAGAACGTCCGCGCGGCCGGTCTCGACTTCCGGCGCGGCGACCGTCTTCTTCCAGCCGGCTTGACGTTAGGCGCGCGTGACATTGGTCTAGCGGCTGCCGCAAATACCTCCCAAATTGGCGTCCGCAGGCTACCAAACATCATGCTTTTTGCGACCGGCGACGAGTTAATTGCGCCGGGCGGCTTGCCAAGTCGCGACCAGATCGTGTCGTCGAACAGCCACGCCATCGCCGCCATGGCGCAGCGCCTGGTCACCCATGTCACCAACCTCGGCATCGTCCCCGACAGCCTGAAGGCCACCGAGCGCGCCATAGCCCGCGCGGCAAAGGCCGATATCTTGGTGACGACTGGCGGCGCCTCCGTGGGCGATCATGACTATGTGCAGGAGGCACTGCGCAATTCCGGCGTAAAAATCGATTTCTGGAAGATCGCCATGCGTCCCGGCAAGCCCTTCATGTATGGCCGCCGCAAGGGCCAGCACGTGCTGGGGCTGCCCGGCAACCCCGTCTCCGCCCTCGTTTGCGCGAGGCTGTTCCTGAAACCCCTGATCGACGCCCTCCTCGGACTTCCCGTCTCGGATGATCTCGTTGAAGCCCGCCTTGCTTCCCCCATGAAGGAGAACGACACCCGCCAGGACTACGTGCGCGCCACCCTCACCGAAACCCCCGACGGCCTGCGCACCGTAACCCCTTATAATAAACAGGATTCTTCCATGCAGCGCACCTTCCGGGAGGCCCATGCGCTGATCGTCAGGCCGCCCCATGCGCCCCCTGCAAGCGCGGGTGACGTCGTTAAGATCTTACGCCTCGACTTTTGACCAGTTACGGAAAGTAAACACTTGCAGAACTAAAGTGGTACGGATATCTTCGTTTTGGATTTGTTCCGATTCCGGACAATGAACATCGAGAGAACCGGCCAATGCTCACCCGCAAGCAACTCGAACTGCTCCTCTTCATCAATGAGCGCCTGAAGGAAGAGGGTGTGCCCCCCTCCTTCGAGGAGATGAAGGAAGCCCTCAATCTCCAGTCCAAGTCCGGCGTCCACCGCCTCATCGTCGCATTGGAAGAAAGAGGCTTCCTCCGCCGCATGCCGAACCGGGCGCGGGCCCTGGAAGTGGTAAAGCTTCCTGACAGTCATTCGCCAAGTCTTGCGGCGAAAAAGCCCACCGGCTTCACGCCGAATGTCATTCAGGGCAATCTCGGCCGTGTGAAGCCGGTCGCCTCAGCTCAGGATGGGGCGCCACGCGGTGCTGTCATCCCCATGATGGGCCGCATCGCTGCGGGCGTTCCGGTTTCTGCAATCCAGGATCATACCTCCAACATCACCGTGCCGCCCGAGATGCTGGGCGGCGGCGAGCATTTCGCGCTTGAGGTCAAGGGCGACTCGATGATCGACGCCGGCATCTTCGACGGCGACACGGTCATCATCCGCAAGGGCGACACCGCGCACAACGGCGACATCGTCGTGGCCCTCGTCGATGATGAGGAGGCGACCCTCAAGCGCTTGCGCCGCAAGGGCGATTCCGTGGCGCTCGAGGCCGCCAACACCTCATATGGAACCCGTATCTTCGGGCCGGACAGGATCCGCGTGCAGGGCCGCCTCGTCGGTCTCATGCGCAAGTATTGAGGCGCTGAGCCATATGACCTAACCTCGGGCTTTGAAAAGAGCCCGAGGAGTGCTTGGCCCCATGAAGATCTATGGCGACCTGATTTCGCCCTTCGTCCGGATGACCGTCGTCACCGCCCATGAGGCGGGGCTTGGAAGCCGGGTGGAGCACATCGTCGAGAACACCAATCCCGCCCAGGTGAACCCGCGGTTGGCCGCCCTCTCGCCCATCGGCAAGATCCCGATCCTCGAGACCGACCACGGCCACGGTCTCTACGATTCCCGCGTCATCATTGAATATCTCTGCCATGTGGCGGGCAATTCGAACCTCATTCCGGACGATGGCGTGAAGCGCTTCCGGGTGCTGACGCTTCAGGCGCTGGGGCAGGCCACGGCGGATGCCGCCGTCGCCTATCGCTACGAGATCGCCGCCCGCCCCAAGGGCCTCCAGTGGGAAGACTGGATGGCGCGCACGGTCACCCGCATCAACGCCGCCCTCGATGACCTCGAAGCGAACTGGATGGATTGCCTCGCCGAAATCAATGCCGGAAGCATCGCGGTCGGGGTCACCCTCTCCTACATCGACTTCCGCATGCCGGATTTCGGCTGGCGCAACGGCCGGCCAAAGCTCACCGCCTGGCACGAGGCCTTCTCGCAGCGCGACAGCATGGTGAAGACCGCGCTGAAGCCCAAGTGACTGCGGCAAAGGGCAGCTTGCAAGACGCTCCCCTGAGCCCCAATTTCGCGCCATGACCGAACATGATGTGATCGTGGCGGGCGCTGGTCCCGCAGGGCTCGCCGCCGCCTGCCTCCTGGCCGTGGACGGACGGCGCGTGGCGCTGGTGGCCAGGGAACAGGGGGACGCAAGCGACCCCCGCACGGTTGCACTCATGCAGCCCTCGATCCGCCTCCTCGCGCATCTGGGTCTTTGGCCGGGAACGCTCAAAGGGCGCACAGAGCCCCTCCGGAAACTCCGCCTCGTCGATGACACCGGCGCGATGTTCAAGGCCCCCACCATCACCTTCGACCCCGGCGAACTGGGCGAAGAAGCCTTCGGCTGGAACTTTCCATTGGGTATCTTGATCCCCGCCCTGTTCGAGCGCGCTCGGGAGCTGGGTGTTGACCTCACAGGCGCCGACGCCGCGGGCGCGCAGGCGCATGGCGGCGCCGTCAGCGTCACCACCACGGGTGGCCGCCGCATCGAGGCAAGAGTCGCCATCGCCGCCGATGGCCGGAACTCGATCCTGCGCGATGCCGCCGGCATACACCCCAACCGCTGGGCCTATGACCAGACAGCCCTTGCCACAAGCTTCGCCCATTCGGGGCCCCATGACGGGATTTCGACCGAGCACCACAAGCAGGCCGGCCCTTTCACCACCGTGCCCATGCCCGGAAACCGCTCTGCGCTTGTCTGGATGGAGCGCCCGGCGCGTGCGGTAGAACTGATGGCGCTGTCCGACACTGATCTTGCAGCCGAAATCCAGATCGGCACTCATGGTGCGCTGGGGCGCGTGTCCGATGTCGGGCCGCGGCGCCTCTTCCCCATGCAAGGGCTGGTCGCGCGCGACTTTGCCCGGAACCGCATCATCCTCATCGGCGAGGCCGCCCATGTGGTGCCGCCGATCGGCGCCCAGGGCCTCAACATGTCGCTCCGCGACGCGGCGCAGGCCGCCGCCCTCATGGAAGGCGAGGACGATCCGGGCGATGCCGCCCTCCTCGCCCGTTATGATGCACTGCGCCGCCGGGACGTGCAGCCCCGCCAACAGGTGATCGACCTCATGAACCGCTCTCTGCTTTCAGGCGTCCTCGCGTTGGAGGCCGGTCGGGCTGCGGGGATCAGCCTGCTCCAGCAGTTCGGGCCGCTCCGGCGGGCGGCTATGCAGTATGGGCTCGCCCCCTCCTCCGGCCTGCCGCGGGCCATGCGGCCTATAATGCCCGCCGATCAGGGAATGGCGCCCACCTCAATAGCGTAGATGATCAGCGGAATAGTGATGGCGGAGAGTGCCGTCGTGACGATCACCGCCGTTGAGGCGCCCTCGACATAGGAGCGGTACTGGCTGGCGAGGATGAAGGCGTTGGATGCCGTCGGCAGGGCCGCCATCATCACCGCCACATGAAGCCACAAGGGTGGTGTTCCGGGCACCAACCCGACAATGAGCAGCGCCAGCACTGGCTGCACCAGGACCTTCATGCCCGAAACCAGCATCAGGTCCGGGCCCACCCCCGCAAAGCGCCGGAGCCCCACTGTGACGCCCAGCGCGAAGAGTGCTGTTGGCCCGGCGGCATTCATCAGCATGGTGAGCATGGTGCCGATTCCGCCCGGCGGCTTGAAGTCCAGCGCCGAGCCCGCCACCCCTGCGGCTGTCGCCACGATGAAAGGATGTGTCACAACCTGCCGCAGGATGCGCAAGGCCACGTCACTCAAATGCGCCTCCTCCTCCCGCTCATGGGCAAGCGTTGCGAGAAAGGCCGTCATCACGAACTGGATGGCGCAATCGAAGCAGAAGATA
>JBEILC010000067.1:0-13231 GCA_040379425.1 Hyphomicrobiales bacterium | reverse complement strand
GTCGAGGAAGTTGACCTCGCTGTCGAAGATGGCGCGCACCGTCTCGCGCGCACCCTCAGGCGTGACGCCATAGCCATAGGTGTCCGGCATGTCGCCAAGGGGTGCCAGGCCAAAGCACAGCCGGCTCACCGAAAGCCCCGTGTTCCCGAGTTGAACCTTGCCGGTCATGCCGAGCCTCCCTGTGCACGAAAGCCGGGAGCATGACGCTCCAAAGCGCCCGAGGCAAGCACGGGCTAGGGACCGATAAGCGCCTCGAGTTCCGGCGGAAGCGGAATGCCCGGCGCGATCCGGCGGGCGCGTTCGGCTGCGGCCTTGGCTTCGGCGCGCTGGCCCAGAATGGCATGCGCCATGGCCTGCACCACGGGTGCTTCGGGGTTCCTGCCGTCCAGCGCTTCGGCGCGCGCGGCATGGTCCAGCGCAAGCTCCGGCTTCTGGCCGTAGAGCGCGGCGATGCTCATGCCGAGCCAGGCATCCGGGCGGTTCTCGTCCCGCGCCAGTGCGCGCTTGTACCACGACAATGCATCGTCCGTACGCTGACGGCGGAGGTGAGTGCAGCCTCGGTGCCCGCCACATCGCCACGCGCCTGCCTGATCTGGGCGAGAACCAGCCAGGCCTGCGAAAGCTGCGGGTACAGCTCTGCTGGCCGTACCAGTCGGTGAACAGCGCGCCCTGTTCGGCGATCGAGTCGATGTTGGGCGTGCGGTAACCCATCATGCCGCGGTTGTATGCGCTGATGTTGGAGCCGCCGATGTCATCACCCCGGATCACAAGGATGTTGGGTTTCTTGGTCTGAGCTCCTGCATCGGCTGGCAGCGTCACGCCGAGTGCGAGCATGCATGCCGCCATCAGTGTCATGCGGCGCGCCATGCCGCGGAGCCCGCGGGTCTTGTCCGTCATTGCGGTGTCCCTCGTTCGAAAATGGCATTCACGGCCGCTGAGGCCAGGCAGTGCCGCACAAGTGCCCATGACACCGGCCTCGCACATTTGCAGCCAGCGCAGTCCGTCTTCTGCCGCCATTGGCGCCAGCGGGTTGACATAAGCTGATCTCAGGCTGATCAATTGTATCCCGGTAAGAAATCAGGAAGGGGATGCAGAAAGATATGCATATGGATGATGCAGTCGCTGTGGCGCGCGGCAGCCCTTATTTGTCCCAGCAGGATCGCCGCGTCCAGGATGCCATCTGCTCCCGTATGTGCCTGGTGAGCCTGCCCAGAGGGCGGATGCTGTTCCACATCGAGGAATCTGCCAACGAGCTTTACTGCCTCGTGTCTGGCTGTGCCGTGATCACACTGGCGCATCCTGTCCAGGGCGTCGTCAACGCTCACATCATGTTTCCGGGCCGCTGGTTCGGTGAACCCGCGGCGCTGGGGCGCCGCCCGCGCATATTGTCGGTGTCGGCGCGGAGGTCCACGGAGCTTCTCGCCATCTCGCAGGCGCAGATCGCCGACTTGCTGAAGGTCGATCCCACTCTCTGCTGGGCCTTCTTCAACCTGATGGCCTGGAACGTTGAGGAATATGCGCTCCACCCCGTGGATCTGCTGATCATCGATCCGCGCCTCAGATTGTGCTCGCGCCTGCTGACATTCGGCGGCCGGCTGCTGAATTGCATTCCCCCCTCGCCGGTCAGCATTCCCATGACACAGGAGGAGTTGGCGGCGGCGTCCAACATGTCACGCTCCGCGGTCTACAACTTGCTTGCGGAACTGGTGGCGCAGGGACTCTGCGAACTGGGCTATCGCGAAGTGAAGATCCTCGGCATGGTCCGTCTCAACCGCATCGTCGAGGAGGCGCACCAATGAGCAAGCTCGGTGTCTCGCTCATTCACCGCTTCACCGCGCCACTTTCGGCGGTCGGGCTCGTGGCCGGCGGCCTGTTCTGGGTCGCGGCACTGACGCCAAGCCTCATCCCCCGCGAGGGGCTGATCCAGGGCGTCATTGCGGGGCTTGCCTTCGCGGCGGGCTATGGACTGGTGACGGGGCTCGTCATGCTGTGGGCCTGGCTCGGCTTTCCGGTGGCGCGCAGGCGTCTGCTGAAATGGGCATGGTGGCTCTCCGCGGCGCTCTCGGCCGTTCTCGTCGCTGGTGGCGCATTGCTGGCCCGCGGCTGGCAGAACGAGATCTACCAGGCGCTCGGCCTTCCTCCGGTTGACAGCGTCAGGCCAGTCATGCTGCTGGTGACGGGTGTTGTGGTCGCGCTGCTGCTGATTGCGGCGGGGCGCTTCTTCGGCGCGCTCAAGGACCTCTACGGCGCGCCGCTCAAGTATCTGCTGCCGCGGCGGGCAGCACTTTTCGCGGCCTTCCTGCTGGCGGCCTGGAGCTTCTGGGCGATCGGCAACGGCTTCCTGCTTGACGCCATCCTGCGCGGCCTCGATTCCGCCTACCGTACAGTCGATGCCATGATCCCACCTGATGAGGAGCGGCCCACGCAAGCGCTGCGCGCCGGAAGCCCCGCCTCGCTGCTCGCCTGGGAAAGCCTCGGGAATGAGGGTAGGCGCCATGTTCTGGGGGCGCCCACCGCGGCGGAGATCACGCAGATCACGGGGCGCCCCGCGCAGGAGCCGCTCAGGATCTATGTTGGCGCCAATTCCGCCGAAACGCCGGAGGAGCGCGCCGCCTTGGCGCTTGCCGAACTCCAACGCACCGGCGCATTTGAGCGTGCGCTGCTGGTGATCGCAACGCCCACCGGTACCGGCTGGGTCGATCCGGCCGGCATGTTGCCGCTCGAGGTCATGCATGGCGGCGATGTCGCCTCCGTCTCGGTGCAGTATTCCTATCTGCCGAGCTGGCTGTCTCTTTTGGTCCAGCCGGAATATGGTGAGGAAACAGCCGATGCCGTGTTCCGTGCTGTCTATGGCCATTGGCGCGGCCTTCCGCGCGATCAGCGGCCGCGGCTGTTCCTGTTCGGGCTGAGCCTCGGTTCGCTCAACTCCGATCTCGCGAGCAATGCCTACGCCGTGCTGGGCGATCCCTTCGAAGGCGCCTTCTGGGTCGGGCCGCCCTTTGCCAGCCGCACCTGGCAGGAAGTCGTGGCGACACGTCAGAAGTCGTCTCCTGAATGGCTGCCAACGGTGCGCCTTCCCGGCGTATTCCGCTTCTTCACGGCGGATGACAAGAGCCAGCTCACGGCGGGCGGATGGGGCCCGGTGCGCGTGCTCTATCTGCAGTATCCCTCCGATCCCATCGTATTCTTCAAGGACGACATGTGGGCCCTGAAGCCCGACTGGATGAACCCGCCGCACGGCAAGGGCGTTTCGCCCGATCTCACCTTCATGCCCGTCATCAGTTTCATCCAGTTGATCTTCGACATGATGACGGCCACGTCCGTGCCCAAGGGCCGCGGCCATGTTTATGCCGCGGCTGATTATGCCCGCGGCTGGCAGATCCTTACGGAGCCTCAGGGCTTCGGGGAAGCAGAGATGGCGCGGCTTACGGCATGGCTCGATGCCCGCGGCCTCTGAGATGGCGGTGCCCGCTCACCTCTCTTCCCAGCTTTGTTCGAGAAGGGCGCGGAGCCGCGCGACGCTGGGGATTGACAGCTTGCGGCCCTGCTTGACGCAATAGCCCCGGCCCTCAAGCCATGTCATGTCGCGTGACACCGCCTCGCGGTGCGTGCTGATGCGGCTGGAGAGTTCGGCGTGGGCCGGAAGGCTGCTGATCATTGCGGCATCCGAGGCGTCCGCCACGGGCGTGGCAAGGCGCAACAGTTCCGCCCGCAGCCGCTGCCGCACCGCCATGGTGCTGAACTCGGAGACGCGCGTCGTCAGGCGGCGAACATGCTGAGCGAGCTGGCAGGCAACGGCCAGCGTGAAAGCCGGATTTTCACCCATGAGCGCAAGGAAATGCTTGTGCGAAAGCCTGGCGATGACGCAGTCTTCCGCGGCCTCCACGCTGGCCGATCGCGGCAGGCCATCGACAGCCGATATCTCGCCAAACATCGTTCCCCTCGGCATGTCATGGAAGCCGACGTGCTGGCCATCTGCCGAGTAGAGCGAAGCCCGTGCCATTCCCTCGATCAGCAGCAGGACGTCGAAGCTGGTCTCGGCGTGGCCGATCACCCGCTCTCCCGCCGCAAAGCGCTGGACCAGGCAATTGGCCGCGATGGCCGCAAGAACCGGGCCATCGATATCCCTGAACAGGGGAAAGGACTTCAGTTCATCCGGCGGCAGGCGGTTCGGTCTCGTGTCCATAGGCATTTTATATCGATAAAAAACAGTTTATGCATCATTATGTGCTGCGTCCATGTCCCTCCGATCACGGGAATGTGCTGATGCAGGGCTGCGGCCCCATTGTGGACTCGCCCAGCGGCGGATGAGACTCTTGCTAAGTATGAAGGGCTGGTGGAATTGATGGTAAAACAACAATCCATGGTCCGGCTTCATTGTCTCTTGGATCCGGGCGGCATTTCATGAGCGACCTCCGCCAATGGCTCGCGGAGCATGGTCTCGAAGAGCTTCATGCGCTCTTTGCCGGCAATGGCGTCGATCTCCCGGCCCTCAGCATTCCGAGAGAAGGCGACCTTGAGCAACTCGGCCTGCCGTTCGGAGTCCGCCATGCCGCGGCATTGTTGTCCGTACCTTTCGAACACCGTTTCGGCGAAATCACCCTGCCGCCGCGGCTCGCGAAGGAGGAAACGCTGCGCGTCCTCCTCGCCATGGTCGCATCGGCGGCTTCTGCAGCTCCGGTGATCCTGCTGTTCGAGGACCTGCACTGGGCTGATCCCACGACCTGCGAAGCGCTCGAACTCCTGGTGTCGAAGTTGTCCTCCATGCCGGTCTTCCTGGTGGCGACCTATCGCCCGGATTTCGCCCCGCCCTGTGCCGGTTCGCCGGATGTCAGCCTTTTCCTGCTGACGCGCCTCAATGCCGAGGAGAGCCGTGCCCTTGTTCTGCGGACCGCTGGCGACAGCCTCACCATCACGCTGCCCGAAACCTTGCGCGACTCGCTCACCGACCGCCTCGACCGGCTGGTGGATGCCAAGCGCGTGGCTCAGATTGGCGCCGTGATCGGCCGCAGCTTCAGCCGTGACTTCCTGGCCGCGGTGAGCGGCATCGTAGATCCGCAGCTGGAGGATGCGCTGCGCCAGCTCGTCGCCTCGGGCCTCGCCTATGACGAGGAGCGCGGCAACGGGCGGCATTATGCCTTCATGCACGCGCTGGTGCAGGATGCCGCCCATGACTCGCTGCTGCTGAGCCAGCGCCGGGGCCTTCATTACCGCGTGGCGAGACTGCTCACCGAGCAGGAAGGCGACCTGGCGGACCGCCAGCCGCAGATCATCGCACATCATCTTTCCGCCGCGGGTGCCGAGGACAAGGCAGTTCCGCTGTGGCTCAAGGCCGCGGAGACCGCCATGAAGCGTTTCGCGGTCAGCGAGGCCGCGAGCCACCTGCGCAAGGGCCTGTCGCAGATCCCCGCCATTCCCCGGAGCGGCGAGTGCGATGTGCTTGAACTGCGCTACCGCGCGGCACTGGGCCCGGTGCTGGTGACGGAGCGGGGTTGGGGTCACCCGGAGCTCAGTGACGTGCTGGAACCCGCATGGACGCTCGCCTCTTCCCTCCAGCACCGCGAAAGCTACCTGCCGATCCGCAATTCGCTGTGGGTGCATTACATTAGCACCGACCAGCTTGCGCTGTCCCAGCGCTGGGCGGCACGCATGCTGGAGACGGGCAAGGCGCTGGCCGCCTGCATGGCGCTCGACGCGCATGCCCGGCAGCGCGGCCATCCCTTTGATCTTGCCTTTGCGTTGACGCTCGGTGCGCAGGTTTTCGATTTCCTCAACATGCCGGAGGAACTCGAACGCCGGGCGGAGGAGGCCAATGCCGTCGGCCGCCGCTATGGCGTGTCGCTGTTCTTCGAGATGATGAGCGAGATCAGCCGCGGCGTCGCCTGGCTGCGTGCGGGCCGTTATGCGGATGCCGCAGCCCAGATCGAGCGCAGCGCGGCGCGCCTTGCGTCAACCGGCCACGGCGTCTGGCTTTCCGACCTGGGCGCTCTTCGGGGGCAGGCGCTGGCGCATCTGGGCGCCACGGCGGAGGCCGCTGAGGCGGTCGCCCACAGCATCGCCCATATCGAGCGTGGCGAGGAGCGCTGCCACTATCCCGAAGTTCTCAGGCTCGCGGGCTGGGTTGCGGCGCTGCGGGGCGATGCTGGAGAGGCCGAGCGGTTCTACCGGCGCTCGCTTGCCGCCGCGCGGACGCATCAAGCCAGGTCTTGGGAACTGCGCACCGCCACCTCGCTCGCCGCGCTTCTGGCCGAAACCGGCAGGGCCTCAGAGGCTCACGCGCTGCTCTCCACCATCTACGGTTGGTTCACCGAGGGCTTCGCCACCCATGACCTCCAGGCCGCGAACACCCTGCTCCAGCAAATCGTGGCGCACGGCCTCCATGACACGCCGAGGCTGAGGCGGTCTGGAACAAAAAGCGTATAGAATCGCAGGGTTGCAAAGGATTATAATTAAAATATTTTATTAACCTCGTTCTTGCAACCTGCAAAATAAAATCGTTTCAATGACATATGCAGATCATGGTACATGACACCACTTCCAGTAGCGAAAACCGTGACTGCAAACACTTGCAATAGCAAGTGAACATTCATCGAACATGCAGTCTGCCACCGGGTGATTGCGCCATCTCTTCATCCGGGCATATTAGCCCGGCGCCATCCAGCGCAACGCCAGGGGTTCGGGAGCGATCACGTCCATGACCATCAACACGTCGCGGGGGCATCGCCGCGCATGACATCATCCTACGACTACATTCTGGTGGGTGGAGGGTCAGCCGCCTGTGTCGCCGCCTGGCGGCTGGTGAGCCAAAGCCAAGCGCGCGTCCTGCTCCTTGAGCGGGGACCCGCCAGGGCTTCAGGCTTTTCGGCCGTCTACCTGCCCATGCCCGCCGCCTGGATGAAGGGCATCCGCGGCAGCCCCATCGTCGAGATGCACCAACCGGTGCCGCAGAAGCACCTGAACGGGCGCGCCCCCGCCGTGGGCCAGGCGGCGATCCTGGGCGGCGGCTCCTCCGTCAACGCCATGGTCTACACGCGCGGCCAGCGCGAGGACTATGACAATTGGGACCGCTTCCTGGGCGGCAACAGCGGCTGGGCCTTCAAGGACATGCTGCCGCATTTCAAGGCCCTCGAATACAATCACCAGTTCCAGGACGAATGGCACGGCGTCGGCGGGCCGCTGCATGTCTCCGCCACGGGCGCCATTTGTCAGTTGACGGAGGATTACATCCTCGCGGCGCAGGGGCTTGGCGTTCCCTACAACCCGGATTTCAACGGCGCGCGGCAGACGGGTGTCGGCACCATGCAATACACCACGCACCGCAACCGCCGCTGCAATGGCGTCGAGGCCTTCCTCTCGAAGGTGATGATGGACCCGAAGCTCACAATCATGACGGAGGCGCCCGTTTCGCGCCTCATCATCGAGAACGGCCGCTGCAAGGGCGTGGCCTATGTGAAGGACGGCGCCGAACAGGCGGCCTTCGCCGAGGCCGAGGTGCTGATGGCGGCGGGAAGCTACAACACGCCGAAGATCCTGATGCTCTCCGGCATCGGGCCCGCGGCGCATCTCTCCGCCATGGGCATCAAGGTGATTCACGATCTTCCCGGCGTAGGCGAGAACCTGCAGGACCATCACGAGGTGCCGGTGGTTGCCGCCACCAACGGGCGCTTCGGGTACTATGGCGAGGACAAGGGTTTGCGCGCTCTCTGGAACGGGCTGCAATATCTTCTCTTCCGCTCCGGCCCCGTGGCGAGTGTGGGTGTCGAGGCCTGCGCCTATGTCGATCCCGAAGGCGGCGATCGCCCGGTGCTCAAGATGTATTGCGTGCCGACCGTCTATCTCGATGGCGATGTGAAGGGTGTGGCGCCGCAGGACGGCGTCACCGTCAATGCCTGCCTGCTGCGGCCGAAGTCGCTGGGCAATGTCCGGCTCCGCTCGGCTGATCCCTTCGCCAAGCCGGTGGTGGACAACAATTATCTCGCCGAGCCCGATGACCTGCGGCTCGAGATCCTCGGGCTTCGCTTCGCGCGTGAGATCCTGGCACAGAGACCGCTCTCTTCCCGCATCACGCATGAGATGCTGCCGGGCAAGAACGTGACGGATGATGCGGCGCTGGCTGAGCATTGCCGGCGCACGGTCAAGACCAACTGGCACCCCGTGGGCACCTGCCGCATGGGTCCCGATGGCGATCAGATGGCGGTGCTCGACAAGCGCCTGAAGCTGCGCGGCATCGACGGGCTTCGCGTGATCGATGCCTCCGCCATGCCCTTCGTTCCATCGGGTAACACCAATGCTCCGACTATGGCGTTGGCCGACCGGGCCATGACATTCCTCTGACAGACGGGAGATCTCAACATGCGGCTTCACGGAAAGACGGCGCTGATCACCGGCGGCAACCGCGGCATTGGCGCCGCCATCGCCGAGGCCTATGCACAGGAAGGCGCGCGGGTCTGCGTCGGCGGCCTCTCCGAGGCGCGGGCGAAGGAGACTGCAGCCCGGATCGGCCATGACAGCTTCGCCTGCCAGCTCGACGTGACTGACCGCCAATCGGTTGCCGCCTGCATTGCCGAGGTGGAGCGGCGCACAGGCGGCATCGATATCCTCGTCAACAATGCCGCGGTCTTCGACCTCGCCCCCTTCGGCGAGATCACGGAGGAAAGCTATGACCGGGTGTTCGGGGTCAATGTGAAGGGCCTGCTCTTCACGCTGCAGGCCGTGGCGGAGTCAATGAAGCGCCGGGGCAAGGGTGGCAAGATCATCAACATCTCCTCCCAGGCCGGCCGCCGCGGCGAGGCGCTGGTCGGAGTCTACTGCGCGTCGAAGGCTGCCGTCATCTCGCTCACGCAATCAGCGGGGCAGGGCCTCGTCAAGCATGGCATCCATGTGAACGGCATCGCGCCCGGCGTTATCGACACGGACATGTGGGATGTGGTCGACGGGCTCTTCGCCAAGCATGAGAACCGCCCGCTCGGCGAAAAGAAGCGGCTGGTGGGCGAATCCGTACCCTATGGCCGCATGGGAACAGTCGATGACCTCAAGGGCTGTGCGGTGTTCCTCGCCTCGCCTGAGTCCGACTACATCATCGCACAGACGATCAATGTTGATGGCGGCAACTGGATGAGCTGAGGCTCATGCCTCGTTGGCGTAGTAGAAGGCGATGGCCTGGGAGCGGTTCCGGAGGTCCAGCTTCTCGTAGAGATTCCGCAGGTGGAACTTCACCGTGTTGATGGAGATGCCGAGTTCGGTGGCGAGCTCCGTGTTGGTGCGGCCCTTGGCGAGAGCGGCGAGCATCGCACGTTCGCGCTCAGTCAGCGTCTCGCGCGGGTCGCGCTTGAGGCTCCGCACATCCATGTAGGGGAACACCATGCGCCCCGTCGCCACTGACAGTGCCACGTCGAGCAGCTGCTGCTCCGGCGCATCCCTGGTGCAGAAGGCGGCAGCGCCCGCGGCGAGCGCCCGGCGCGGCACGTCAGGGTCGCCGCCCGAGGCATAGACGATGATGCGCGGCGAATTGGGCCTGTCGCGCAGGATGGAGAGCAGGCGCTCGGCGCCGAGCTGCGGGATCGACCAGTCCACGATGCCGATATCCACCGGCACCCGGAGGCAGCTTTCGAGGAAACCCTCCGCCGTCTTGGATGTGGCCACCAGGCTGAAGCGCCTATCCCGCTCGAACAGGTCGGACAGGGCCTGGAGCATGATGGTGTTGGGATCGGCGATAATCAGGCTGCGGGTTTCGCTCATTCTCCTACCCTAACGGGTAGGACACATTGTGACAACGTCAATTTACAGCTTAAAAAGATGGGAATTTTCCCACCCATATGGATGCCGATAGGCTGGTTCTTGGGGTGTTTTCAGGCGCATCCCACCCGGTCATAACACCGTCACACAACAAAACATGGGAGAACGTGCATGCCGGGTACACGTGGACTTTTCATTCCGGGGCCGACCAACGTTCCGCAGGCCGTCAGGCTGGCGATGGACATCGCCATGGAGGACCAGCGGGCGCCGGATCTCCCGTCCTTCACCCTCCCCCTCTTCGAAGACGTGAAGAAGGTGTTCAAGACCCGCAGCGGACAGGTGTTCCTGTTCCCCGCTTCGGGCACCGGCGGTTGGGAAGCCGCGATGATCAACACGCTGTCTCCGGGCGACAAGGTGCTGATCGCCCGCTTCGGCCAGTTCTCGCTCCTCTGGGCTGACATGTGCCAGCGCATGGGCCTCGAAGTTGACGTTGTCGATGTCGCCTGGGGCGAGGGCGTCCCGGTCGAGATCTTCGCCGAGAAGCTCAAGGCTGACTCGGCGCACAGCTACAAGGCCGTGCTGGTCACACACAATGAAACCGCCACCGGTGTGACGAGCGATGTCGCGGGTGTCCGCAAGGCGATGGATGCCGCGAACCATCCGGCACTGCTGTTCGTCGATGCGGTCTCCTCGCTGGCGTCCATCGACTTCCGCATGGACGAGTGGGCTGTGGACGTCTGCGTCTCGGGTTCGCAGAAGGGCTTCATGATGCCCGCGGGCCTCGCCATCCTCTGCGTGTCGGAGAAGGCGCTCGCCGCCCGGAAGCAGGCCGGCTCGCGCCGCTGCTACTTCGACTTCGAAGACATGATGCGCACGAACAGGGACGGCTTCTTCCCCTACACGCCGCCGCTGCACATGCTTCGTGCACTGAGGGCCGCGACGGATCTGCTGCTTGAGGAAGGCCTCGAAAATGTCTTCGCGCGCCACTTCCGGCTCGCTGAAGGTGTCCGCCAGGCGGTTTCCGCCTGGGGCCTCAAGCTCTGCGCCAAGGACCCGAAGTGGCATTCCGACACGGTGAGCGCCATCCTGCTGCCCGAAGGCTTCGACAGCGCCGCCCTCGTGCGCCACGCCTATACCAAATATCACATGTCGCTCGGCATGGGCCTCAACAAGGTGGCGGGCAAGGTGTTCCGCATCGGCCACCTCGGTGACCTGAACGAGATCATGTGCCTGCAGGCCGTTGCCGGTTCGGAAATGGCCATGCGCGACCTCGGCGTTCCCGTGGAAGCAGGCTCGGGCGTTGCCGCAGCCATCGAATACTATCGTGGCGCTGCCAATACGGCCGCCCTCAAGAACGCCGCCTGAGGAGCAGGACACATGGATATTCATGAATACCAGGCCAAGGAAATCCTGGCCCGCTTCGGTGTACCCGTGCCCAAGGGCGCACTCGCCTATAGCCCCGAGCAGGCGGCATATCGCGCCCGCGAAATCGGCGGCAAGCTCTGGGTGGTGAAGGCCCAGGTGCACACAGGCGGCCGCGGCAAGGCCGGCGGCGTCAAGCTCTGCCGTTCGGAAGATGAGGTGCTGGAAGCCGCCGACGACCTCCTCGGCAAGAAACTGGTGACGCATCAGTCCGGCCCTGCCGGCAAGATCGTCTACCGGCTCTATGTCGAGGGTGGCGTTGCCATCTCGAAGGAGCTCTATCTGGGCTTCGTGCTCGACCGGAAGTCCGAGCGCGTGATGGTCGTTGCCTCCTCGCAGGGCGGCATGGAGATCGAGGACATCGCGGCGGAAAAGCCCGAATCCATCGTCAAGGTCAGCGTGGAGCCGGCCGTGGGCATGCAGGCCTTCCAGGCGCGCGAGGTTGCCTTCGCGCTTGGCCTCAAGCCCACGCAGATCCAGTCCGCCGTCAACGCTATCATGGGCTGCTACCGCGCCTTCGAGGAACTCGATGCGACGATGGTGGAAATCAACCCCCTGATCGTCACCGAGGATGATCACGTCATGGCGCTCGACGCCAAGATGACCTTCGACGACAACGCGCTGTTCCGCCACCCGGCGGTGGCCGAACTCCGCGACAAGAGCCAGGAAGACCCGCGCGAGACTCACGCTGCTGACCGCGGCCTCTCCTATGTGGGCCTCACCGGCAAGATCGGCTGCATCGTCAATGGTGCGGGCCTTGCCATGGCCACCATGGACATGATCAAGCTGGCGGGCGGCGAGCCTGCCAACTTCCTCGACATCGGCGGCGGCGCCACGCCGGAACGTGTCGCCAAGGCCTTCAAGCTCGTCACCATGGACAAGAATGTCGAGGCGATCCTCGTCAACATCTTCGCCGGCATCAACCGCTGCGACTGGGTTGCCGAAGGTGTCGTTCAGGCGCTGGAGAAGAACCCGCTCGACGTGCCCGTCATCGTGCGCCTTGCGGGCACCCATGTGGAAGAGGGCCGCCGCATCCTGGCGCGCTCGGGCCTCCCCGTGATCCGCGCCAACACGCTCGCCGAGGCCGCCGAACGCGCGGTTGCGGCCTGGAAGAACAACGCCAACACGATCGGCCTGAAAGTGGTGAACGCATGAGCATTCTTCTCGACGCCAAGACGCCGGTTCTGGTGCAGGGCATTACCGGCAAGATCGGCTCCTTCCACACGAAGGAGATGATGGAATATGGCACCAACATCGTGGGCGGCGTCACACCCGGCAAGGGCGGCACCAGCATCGACGGTGTCCCCGTCTTCGACACCATGAAGGAAGCGGTGGAGAAGACCGGCGCCACATCCTCCATCGTCTTCGTGCCCCCGCCCTTTGCGGCGGATTCGATCATGGAGGCAGCGGATGCAGGCGTAAGGCTCTGCGTTGCCATCACCGACGGCATCCCGGCGCAGGACATGATCCGCGTGAAGCGCTACATGCGCCGCTACAGGGCGGAAAACCGCATGCGCCTCATCGGCCCTAATTGCGCCGGCGTCATCTCGCCTGGCAAGGCGCTGCTCGGCATCATGCCCGGCGCCATCTATCTTCCAGGCAATGTCGGCATCGTCGGCCGTTCGGGCACGCTCGGCTATGAAGCCGCGGCACAGATGATGGAACTGGGCATCGGCGTCTCGACGAGCGTCGGCATCGGCGGCGACCCGATCAACGGGTCCTCCTTCAAGGACATCCTCGAGCTCTTCGAGGCGGACCCCGAGACACATGCCGTCGTCATGATCGGCGAGATCGGCGGCCCGCAGGAAGCGGAAGCTGCCGAGTACATTCGCGATCACATGCGCAAGCCCGTGATCGCCTATGTTGCGGGCCTGTCGGCACCGAAGGGCCGCAAGATGGGCCATGCCGGCGCCATCATCTCCGCCTTTGGCGAGGGAGCGTCCGAGAAGGTCGAGCTGCTGCGCGACGTGGGTGTGGCCATCGCGCCGACCCCTGCCGAGATCGGCAGCACAGCGCAGAAGGTTCTCAAGGCGGCGTGAGGTGATGTCATGATCCTTCCGCTTGACCTGAGCCT
>JBEILC010000066.1:0-13309 GCA_040379425.1 Hyphomicrobiales bacterium | reverse complement strand
TTGCCTTCAGCGCCTGGCTCAACATCTTCCTCACCATCCGCTGGCGCAAGAGTGTCCGGCTGCATGAAACCCATGCCGGACTGCTGCTCATTTACGACGTTCTGCAACTCGCGATCCTGCTCTATCTCACGGGCGGGCTGGAAAACCCCTTCTCCTTCCTGTTTCTCGTGCCCGTCACCATTTCGGCGAGTTCACTCTCGATGCGCTGGACGATGATGCTGGGCCTCATCGCCTTCGCCGCGGCAACGATCCTGGCCTTCTACCACTATCCCCTGCCCTGGGTACCCGGGCAGCGGCTGGAGCTTCCCAATGTCTACATCGGCGGCATGTGGGCGGCGATCATGAGTGGCGTGGTGTTTTCCGCCATTTATGCGGGCCGCATCGCGGATGAGGCGCGCCAGATGTCGGCAGCCCTCTCGGCCACTGAAATGGTGCTGGCGCGCGAACAGCGTCTCTCCGCCCTCGACGGGCTTGCCGCTGCCGCAGCGCATGAACTTGGCACACCGCTCGCCACCATCGCGCTCGTCGCCAAGGAGCTGAAGCGCGAACTGCCGCTCGAAGGTTCGCACAAGGACGACATCGACCTTCTCATCAGCCAGACGGCACGGTGCCGGGAGATCCTCGCCCGCTTGTCCAGCCGCGAGGCGCAAACCGACGAGATGTATCAGCGCACCCGCATCCTGGTGATGATCGAGGATCTGATTGCCCCGCTCAGGGGTTCAGACGTGGTGATCGCCGTCACCAGCACGGCCGATCTCGAGGAGCGGGCGGCAGAGAACGAACCCGTGCTCCGGCGCAACCCCGCCATCGCCTATGGGCTGGGCAATCTGCTCGAGAACGCGGTGGATTTCGCGGACACCCGTGTCGAGGTCGATGCGCGCTGGACGCCCTCGCAGGTGTCGATCACCGTGCGCGACGACGGCCCGGGCTTTCATCAGAACATCTTTGATCGGCTGGGCGATCCCTTCGTGACGAGCAGGCCCGGTTACGGTGAGGAGACGGGCGAACCGGGCCGTCATGAGGGCATGGGTCTTGGATTCTTCATTGCCAAGACGCTGCTGGAGCGCACCGGTGCCTCCGTGTCGCTCGCCAATCGGCTGGCGCCGGAACATGGTGCCGTGGTGCACGTTGTCTGGCCGCGGGGCGTGATTGATCTCGAACGGGCCTGAGACCGTAAGGGAGTGGGAGCGTTGAACCCGCAGGCCCAAAGGGCTAGAGAGCGGACTGACTCCAAGTTGAAACCGCAAGCCAGGGACTGAATGACAAACCCAACTTTGCCTGCCGAAAAGACCTTGCTTCTCGTCGACGATGACAAGCCCTTCCTGACCCGGCTCGCCCGGGCCATGGAAACGCGGGGTTTCGAGGTGCTGACCGCTGAATCTGTCGCGGAAGGCGTGGCGCTTGTCGAACGCTCCGCACCCTTCTTCGCCGTGGTCGATCTCCGGCTGGGTGATGGCAATGGGCTTGATGTAATCGAGGCGCTGCATCAGGCGAGGCCCGAAGCCCGCGCCGTGGTGCTCACGGGCTATGGCAACATCGCGACGGCGGTCACCGCAGTAAAGCTTGGCGCCATCGACTATCTCGCGAAGCCTGCGGATGCCGATGCCGTCTATGGCGCGCTCGTCGGCGATACGGAAACCCGCGCCGCCCTGCCGGACAACCCGATGTCGGCTGACCGCGTGCGCTGGGAACACATCCAGCGCGTCTATGAACTCTGCAGCCGCAATGTCTCGGAAACCGCGCGCCGCCTCAACATGCACCGCCGCACCCTGCAGCGCATTCTGGCAAAACGCGCGCCGAAGTAGCTTACAGTCCCTCGGACAGCGGATCATAGAGCCCGTGCAGCCGCAGTGCCGCGGCGCGCGCGAAGGCCAGCGTCACCGCCTTGCGCCGTGATGCATGAAGTGCCTGGGCCTCTGCATGGCGCAGGATGTCGGCACCCCAGCCGTCCGCCACGATCAGCCCTGCATCCGGGGGCATCATCCCGGGGTCCATGGACATCGGGATAGCGAAGAAAAGCCGGTCGCAATGATCGCGGTATTCCGGCCATTTCAGGTCGGTGCGGAAATCCTCCGGCGAGGACTTGATCTCGATGATCCAGATCTCGCCTCCCTCCGAAATGCCAAGCAGGTCGGCGCGACGCCCGCTGGCGAGCGTGAATTCCGGCAGTACGGCGAGGCCTGAGGCCCGCATCAGGCGCGCCACGCCGCGCTGGATCATCAGGGCCGTTTCGGATTGCCGGCCATCGGATTTCAGGTTCAGGTGCATCATTGCCCCTTGTTCGGCTTGCCGCCCTCCACCTATTCTCTGCGCCGGAACCTGCAATCCGGTCAACCGTGGAACGGGACGCCCCATGACGAACGCCCTGCTGGCGCTCAGCCGGATCATCGATGCCGTCACCGGCTTCACCGGGCGTGCCGTCAAATGGGCGATCCTTGCCGCCATTGTGGTATCGGTGGGCAATGCCGTCATCCGCAAGGCCTTCGACCTCAGCTCCAATGCCTGGCTGGAACTGCAGTGGCTGCTCTTCGGCGCGGCCTTCATGCTGGCCGCCGCCCATGCGCTTCAGGTCAATGCCCATGTGCGGATCGATATTGTCTCCAGCCGCCTCTCGAAGCGCACGCGCGACGTGATCGAGCTTCTCGGGCATCTCCTCATCCTCGCGCCCTTCTGCCTCATCCTGCTGTGGCTCGCCTGGCCTTACTTTGTTGAAAGCTATGTGGCGGGCGAGGTCTCCAGCAATGCGGGCGGCCTTCCCGTATGGCCTGCCAAATTCCTGATCTTTGCCGGCATGCTGCTGCTCACGCTGCAGATGGTCTCCGAGGTGATCAAGCGCGCTGCGGTGCTGGCGGGCCGCATCGTGGATCCCGTGGCAGAGCCTGTGCACGGCCATGCCCCATCCGACACGGCGCGCGGGGGAGCACACCCCGAATGATCGACCTCATCGCGCACAATCTCGCGCCCATCATGTTCCTGGCATTGGTGGGCTTCCTGCTGCTTGGTTATCCCGTGGCCTTCGCGCTTGCCGCCAATGGCCTGCTGTTCTTC
Organism: Hyphomicrobiales bacterium; assembly: GCA_040379425.1. GTDB lineage: Bacteria > Pseudomonadota > Alphaproteobacteria > Rhizobiales > Aestuariivirgaceae > Aestuariivirga. The sequence goes on along the minus strand of JBEILC010000066.1, from coordinate 10,261 downwards.
TTCATCGCGGTGGAGCTCTCGCCCTATTCGAACGAGATCTCGCTCTCCTGGCCGCTGCTGCAGACGCTTCCAGGCCGCGTGCTGGACGTGATGCGCAATGACACGCTGCTGGCCATTCCCTTCTTCACCTTCATGGGCATCATCCTCGAGAAGTCCGGGATGGCGGAGGATCTTCTTGACACAGTGGGCCAGCTCTTCGGGCCGGTGCGCGGCGGGCTTGCCTTCGCGGTCGTGCTCGTGGGCGCACTTCTCGCGGCGACGACGGGCGTGGTCGCTGCCTCCGTCATGGCCATGGGGCTGATCTCGCTCCCCATCATGCTACGCTATGGCTATGACAGGTCGGTCGCCACGGGCGTGATCGTGGCGTCAGGCACGCTGGCGCAGATCATCCCGCCGTCGCTCGTGCTGATCGTGCTGGCGGACCAGCTCGGCCGCTCGGTGGGCGATCTTTATGCGGGCGCTGTCATTCCGGGCCTCATGCTCACTGCACTCTATTGCGCCTATGCCGGCGTGCTCGCCGTGCTGCGGCCCAAGAAGGTTCCCGCACTCCCGAAAGCGGCGCGACAACACATCGGGCGAGATCTGATCAGCCGCGCGCTTCTGGTTCTCGTGCCGCCGCTGGCGCTGATCTTCCTGGTGCTTGGCACCATCTTCCTCGGTATCGCAACGCCCACGGAGGGCGGCGCCATGGGAGCGGTGGGCGCAGTCGCTCTGGCCGTGGCGCGCCGCCGCCTCGATTTCAAGCTTCTGCGCGATGCGCTGGAGGCAACGACGCGGCTCTCCTGCTTCGTGATGTTCATCCTGATCGGCAGCCGAATCTTCTCGCTCACCTTCTACGGTATCAACGGCCATGTCTGGGTGGAGGAATTGTTCCTCGGCCTTCCGGGGGGCGTGTGGGGCTTCCTGCTCGCCGTCAACATCCTGGTCTTCATCCTCGGCTGCTTCCTCGACTTCTTCGAGATCGCCTTCATCGTGCTGCCACTGCTCGTGCCGGTGGCTGCGGCACTCGGCATCGACCTCGTGTGGTTCGGTGTGATCATCGCCATGAACCTGCAGATGAGCTTCCTGACGCCGCCCTTCGGCTTTGCGCTGTTCTACATGCGCTCGGTCGCTCCCGCGGGCGCCTATGCCGACAAGGTCACGGGCCGCATGATAGCCGGCGTCAGCACGCCCCAGATCTATAGGGGTGCCGCCTCCTTCATCGTGCTCCAGATCATCATGATCGTGGTGGTGGTTATGTTCCCGGGCCTCGTCATCAGCGAAGCGCCGCCACCGGCCGATCCCGCCACCATTGACATCCAGATCCCGCAACTTGTGCCGGATGGCACGGACGAAAACGGCGGCATTCCGCCGCCGCCTTCATTCGACTGAGTCGCCCCAAGCCTCAGAGCTGCTTCTTGCGCTGCTGGGACATCATGAAATTGTCGTAGGTCGCCTCGGAAACCTGCTGCCACAGGAAGGCATCGGCGCGGAAGGCCATCATGGAGTCATGGATCTTTTTGAATGTCTTGTTCTTGGCGCCGATCTCGGCATAGGAAGCCTTCGCCGCCTCGAAGCAGGCTTCCATCACGTCCTGCGGGAAGGTGCGCAGCATGGCGCCTGCGGCGACAAGGCGCTTCAGGGCCGGCGGGTTCTTTGCGTCATAGGCTGCCAGCATGTTGACATTCGCCATCCGGCATCCGGCCGCGACAATGGCCTGATAGGATTTCGGCAGCTCGTTCCACTTGGCGAGGTTCACCATGTTGTGCAGCATGGCGCCGCCTTCCCACCAGCCGGGGTAGTAGTAGAATTTCGCAACCTTGTAGAGGCCGAGCTTCTCGTCGTCCGAAGGCCCCACGAATTCGGTCGCATCGATCGTGCCCTTCTCGAGGGCGGGGTAGACATCGGCCCCGGCGAGCTGCTGAGGCACCACGCCAAGCCTGGAGATCACCGCACCGCCGAAGCCCGCGATGCGGAACTTCAGGCCCTTCAGGTCTTCCACCGAATTGATCTCCTTGCGGAACCATCCACCCATCTGCGCGCCGGTGTTGCCGCTCGGGAATGCCACGAGGTTGTGGGTGGCGTAGAATTCATTCATCAGCTCGATGCCGCCGCCATTGTACATCCAGGCATTCTGCTGGCGGGCGTTGAGGCCGAAGGGCGCCGCCGTGCCGAAGGCGAAGGCCGGGTCCTTGCCCCAGTAGTAGTAGCTCGCCGTCTGGCACATTTCGATCGCGCCGCGGCCGACCTCGTTGGCGGCCTCAAGTGCCGGCGCGATCTCGCCCGCCGGAAAGACCTGGATCTGGAAGCGGCCACCGGTCGCCTCGGCCACGAATGCCGCGAACTGCTCGGCGGTCGAATAGAGCGTGTCGAGCGTCTTGGGGAAGCTCGAGGTCATCCGCCATTTGATCTGTGGAGCGTCCTGCGCGATGGCGGGGGCCGCAAGCACGGGGAGTGAGGCTGCGGCGGCACCCGATGTTCTGATGAATGAGCGGCGGTCCATTGTTTCCTGATCCTTTCAAGGCAACGTCGTGGTGCTTCAGTATAAGCATACAAAGCTCTTGGCAATTGCTCGGTCCCGGCTGGAATCGCGCTGCGCTAAACGCCCCAGCGCAGCGCTGCTGTGTGCACCGGGGCGTCCCAGCCCTTTGCGATCTCGTCGTCCAGCATGGTTACGGTGATCGAGCAGCCCGCCATGTCGAGCGATGTCACATAGCTTCCCACCAATGAGCGAGCGGGCCTGAGTCCATGCTTGGCGAGTTGCACCTGTGCTGCCTGATACATCAGGTAAAGCTCCATCGATGGCGTGCCGCCAAAGCCGTTGATGAATAGCAGCGCATCACCCTTGCGGTTGAGGTCGCCCGCGATGGCTGCGACCATTTCCTCGGCGATCTCATTGGCACTGCACATTGCCACGCGGCGGCGGCCCGGCTCGCCATGGATGCCAACACCCATTTCCATCTCATTGTCGCCGATGGCGAAGGTCGGCTTGCCGGCGGCGGGCACCGTGCAGCTCGTGAGCGCGACACCCATGGAGCGTGTGGCGCGGTTCACCTTGTCCCCCAGCGTCTTGAGTGCGGCGAGGCCCATGCCCTGTTCGGCCGCGGCCCCGACCACCTTCTCGACCACGAGTGTGCCCGCAACGCCGCGCCGGCCGGTGGTGTAGAGCGAGTTCTCGACCGCCACGTCGTCATCGGTGATGACGGTCTCGATCTCGCGCCCGCTCATCTCGCGCGCCATGTCGAAGTTCATGACGTCGCCTTCGTAATTCTTGACGATGAACAGCAGTCCGGCGCCGGTATCGATCGCATCGGCTGCGGCGATCATCTGGTCGGGCGTGGGCGAGGTGAAGACCTGGCCCGGGCAGGCGGCGTCCAGCATGCCATGGCCCACGAAGCCCGCATGCAGCGGCTCATGGCCGGAACCGCCGCCCGAGAGCAGCGCCACCTTGCCGGGCTTCAGAACCTTCCGTTGCACGAATTTGTGCTCGGCACCCAGCGTCACGATATCGCCATGCGCCGCGGCAAAGCCGTCGAGGCTCTCGGCCAGCACGTTCGATACGTCATTGATGAGCTTCTTCATCGCCGTCCTCCCTGTTTTGCGTCGTCTTCGATCAGTCTTGCAATGTCCCGCACGAAAGCGCTGACCAGCCCGTGCAGCTTTCTGTTGCGCTCCGCGCTCCCGAGATCGGGAAGATGTACGGCGGATGTGGCGCGTGGCACATGGGCCAGCATCTTCTTGGGGTGGGCAAGCCCGTACAGCCTGGTGAATTCCTGGCGCTCCGCCTGTGAGAAATGACAGATCTCGAAGATTTGCGCGAGGTGGCTGGCGGGCACCGGTGTGGCATAGGCGGGGTTGGTGATCTGGCTCACGAAGCTGCGGTTCTTGGCAAGTGCCGCCGCAAGCCGCTGGCGTGTGCCCGAAGGCCGCTTGTCGATGATCGCGGCCAGCATCCGCTTGTAGGCGGCAACGGCCTCATGCGGTGCCTTGTCGGCGGCGGCCAGGGCCATGTTCAGAGCTCCGCGATGGCCGCCTTGATGGCGGCAAGGCGCGCGGGCGCGACAGAGAGCGAGGTGAGCCCCGCCTCGAGCAAAACGCCGATGTGGCGCGGGTCGCTCGCCATGTCGCCGCACAGGCTCACGGGTGTTCCCGTCTCGCGTCCGTGGCGTGCAACGCTCGCGATGAGGCGGAGGACGGCGGGGTGCGATGGGTCATTGAGGGAGGCCACCCGCGAATCGTCGCGCGAGGAGGCGGTCACATATTGCGTCAGATCGTTGGAACCGATGGAGAAGAATTGCGCTTCGCCAAACAGCTCCGGCGCCACCGCCACCGCCGGCACCTCCACCATGATGCCGAGTGGCGGCATCCTGCAGGCTATGCCCTTGGCCTCCAGTTCCGTGATGCATTCGGCGAACAGCTTTCCCGTACGCGTAATCTCGCCGGGCACCGTCACCATGGGGATCATCACCTTGAGGCTTCCATTGACCGCGGCGCGGAGCAGCGCCTTGATCTGTGTACGGAAGACCTGCTCATGCGCCAGCGTCAGCCTGACGCCGCGAAGCCCCAGGAAAGGGTTCTGCTCGCCCTCGGGCGTCAGACCCCGGATCGGCTTGTCGCCGCCGATGTCCAGCGTGCGGATGGTGACGGGCCTGCCTTCCGCCCATTCCAGAAAGCGGCGATAGGCGCGGTACTGGGTCTCCTCATCCGGCAAGGGTGCCCCGTCGCGGAACAGGAATTCGGAGCGCATCAGCCCGATGCCATCGCAGGAGGCGGGGTCAATGTGATCGAGCTCCTCCACGCCTGCGACATTGACGAGGATTTCGATCCGCGCGCCGGATTTCCGCAGTGCGGGCTTGAAGCGGAAGCGCTCCGCCGCGGCGCGGGCCTGCGCCAGCGCGCCGAGTTGCGTCTGATATGCATTGATCGCCGCGCCGTCAGGGTCCGGCGTCACCGTTCCCGTCCCGCCATCGACGATCAGCGTCCTGGCGTCAAGAAACGGCGCATCGCCAAGTCCCACCACCATGGGAATGCCACGCGCCCGCGCCAGCATCGCCACATGGCTCGTCGTGCTGCCATGGGCCAGTGCGATGGCGCCGCCCTTGCTCCAGTCGGTCTCGAGGAAGGCGGTGGGGCCGATGTCATCGCCCGCCAGCACCGCGCCGGGCTCCGCAGCCTGTTCGGCTTCCCCCATGATGTGTCTCAGCACCCGGTCGCGCAGGTCCTTCATGTCGGCGGCACGGGCACGGAAGTAATCATCCTCCGAGGCCTCATAGCCCGCGATCTCTGCATTCAGCGCATCGGCCCAGGCCACATGCGCGCCGATGCCGGACTGGATGACGGAGAGGGCCGGAGCCGAGAGCGCGTCATCCTCCAGCATTGCCAGCTGAAAGCCCAGCATGTCCTGCGCCTCGCCCTCGACGCGCTCCATCAGGGCTGCGACGTCCGCGCTGGCCAGTGTGATGGCATGGCGCAGCACCTCGTGCTCGCCATCGGGGCTTCCCGCACGGCGTTCCATCAGTGCCTTGCCGCCAAGCCGCCGGACCGGGCCCATGAACAGCCCGTCGGAGGCGCCAATGCCCTGGAGCCTAGTGGCCATCGCCTGTTTCATCGAAATCGCGCTTGACGAGGTCCGTCACCGCCTGAACCGCGGCCTCGGCGTCATCACCCGAAGCGCGCACGTGAAGCGTGGAGTTCTGCCTGGCCTTCATCGCCATCACCTTGACGATGCTCTTGGCGTCGATCCATGGGCCTTCCGGTGCTCCGGCGATCTCGACTGTCGAGGAGAATCCCTTGGCGAGCTTGGTGAGCTTTACCGAAGGCCTTGCATGAAGCCCCACGTCATGGGTGATCACCACCGATGCTTCTGCCGTTCCGCTCATTGTGCCGAAAGCTCCTCCGCCGTGCGCTTCACATCATCGAGCGATCCACCACCCCAGGCTTCGGTTGCCGCCATCACCGCACCTTCGACCACCGGTGCATTGCAGATCACGATCTTGGACTGCCGTTCCTCCGGCAGCATCTCGATTGCCATCTCGCTGTTGGTCTCGGCCCCGCCGAGGTCGACCAGAATGGCCACCCCATCCTCTGACCACGCGCTGTCGATGGCGGCGAGAATCTTTTCCACGCTGGTGCCGAGCCCGCCATCCGGATTGCCGCCGCAGAAGCCGAGGGGCACGTCATTGCCCACCATCTGGCGCACCATGTCGGCGGCCCCCTTGGCGACGTCCGGCGAATGCGATACGATCACGATCCCCACCGTCATGTCCGGCCCTCCAGCGCATCGCATATGGTTTCGATCATGATCTGACTGGAGCGCGCGCCGGGGTCCATGTGCCCGATCGAGCGCTCGCCCAGGAAGGAGGCGCGGCCCTTGATCGCCTTCATCGGCACGGTCGCCTCCGCCCGCTCGGCAGCAAGCTTGCGCAGACTGTCGAAGCTCGCCGTGCCACTGGCCAGATGCGTGGCAACGGGGCCCAGCACGTCCAGCATGGTTTTGTTGTCGAAATCGGCCTTGCCGCGGGCCTTCAGCGCGTCCACCGCTGCATGCAGCGCACGCGCCACATCCTCCACCCCGGGCTCCGCCGGAAGCTCCTTGCCGAGCGTCATGAACAGCGTGCCGTAGAGGGGGCCTGAAGCGCCGCCCACTTTCATCACCAGCGTCATGCCAATGGTCTTCAGCGCCTCGCCGAAGGGCTTCGCGAGGATGGCAGCCCGATCCGCCTGCACCGCCTCGAAGCCGCGTTTCATGTTGAGGCCATGGTCGGCATCGCCAATGGCGGAATCAAGGGCCGTCAACTCGTCCGCCGCGGCAATGATCCGCTGGGCCACGGACTCGAGAAGCAGGTCAAGGGGAGGGGCCATGCGGCATCATCCTGTGTTTAGTATCCCTGTTTACTGAACACAGGATCGCTAAACACGCAAGAGGCCCGTCTCGCAGCCGCGAAGGCATGACACTTCATCCATCCCATAGGCATCCAATTGCAGCAAGGTCCCGTAATCATTGACTCAACACCATAAGGCGGGTCCTGGTGGCGGTACATGGCGCGCGTTTACCATCAGATTGCTTATGCGGTGGCGGTGCTGTACACGGCAGCTTTCGGGCTCGTTGTGTTCGTGCTCAATCCGCTGCAGGCGCTCGTCTTCCCGGAGGTGACGAATTACGCCAGCCTCGTCTTCATTCCGCATGGATTGCGGGTGATGGCCACCGTTGTCATGGGTACGCGGGCAATTCCCGCGCCTGTTCCTCGGCGCGCTTTATTCCAACTCTTTCATCTGGGGCATCGAGAGCCTGGCGCTTTCCGCCGTGATCGCGCTCATCAGCAGCACGGTGGCTTGGATGACGCTCGAGGGCCTCAAGGCCATGGGCATCAACGCCTGTTACCTGTGCCGCAAATCCGGGTTGCCCCCGCTCTGCATCGTGCTGTTCGCCGGAATCCTCTGCTCTGTCGCCAACAGCTTCCTGCTCGGCCTGGTGCTGGAGATGACGGGCAGCATCGAACGCGTGACCTACACCATGGCCGCCATCGCCATCGGCGACACGGTGGGCCTCATCGTCTGTTTCTGGTTGGCGCGATGGCTCGTCCGCTTCGGCACCCTGCGCCAGGGCACCTGAGCGGTCCGCTCAGGTCAGAGCGGCCCGAGGATCGGCGGCTGGGCATTCAGCGCCTCGATCGAGAAGCCCGAAAGCCGCTTGTAGTGTTCCGCATGTGCCGCGGTTGGCGCGCAGGATGGCCTCGGCGCGTGGCCGCATCTCCGCCTCATAGGCCAGCAGCGCCCTGCGCGTGGCGCCATGATCGCGGATCGCCGCGCCACATGATGGCGCCATTCCAGATGGGTTCGCCCTCATCGGGCGCCATCTGGCGGCGGATCGCCGAATGAATGCCGTCCGCGGCAATGGCATGGGCGCCCGTCTCGCGCCGCCCGTCCTGCAGCAACAGGGCAGCTCCTGAATCCGATGTCTCGAACCCCGCCACGGACGCGCCGGTGACGATGCAATCCCCGCCCGCTCTTGCTGTAAGAGCCATATTGCCGGGTCCTGACGCCGATCCTGTCCTGCTCGGGCTCCAGCCCAAGATCAATCAATTCGCGCACGGCGTTGGGCTGGAGATTGATGCCCACGCCCAGCGGCCTCAGTTCGGACACGCGCTCGAAGATCCGGAACGGCGCCTTGAGCTGATGAAGGGTGAGGCCCATGACGAGCCCCGCTATTCCTGCGCCTGCGATCTGGACACTCATACAAAGTCCTGCATGTCAGGCTGGATGTGGAGGCGTTGCGGAGGCTTCATCATGCACTCTGGTCCGCGGCGTTCCGGTCAGGATAACGCCCTCACCTTCTGGGAACAACGCTCCCGAAGCCCATGCGGTCTTGGCGAAAGGCTGAAGCACCGGGCCCAAGCTACATCCCCAGCCCGACCCATGCTCTCCCGTCATCATGGCCATTACACCTCAGAGCCGGGACACGTATCTTCTTGCGCAATTCCTGCGCCTTGGCATGATGCGGCGATGATCCCTGGACCGGCAGACTGGCTGACCCGCCAATTTGGCTTTTCCGGCACGCGCGTGCTGGTGACGGGTGCGAGCCGCGGCATCGGCCAGGCCTTGGCCGCGGCCTTCGCCCAGGCAGGTGCGGACCTCGTGATTGCGGCGCGCCGGGTCGAGACGCTTGAGGAAACCGCCGACCTGATCGCCAAAAGCGGCCGCAAGGTCGAGCGGCTGGCCTTCGATCAGTCGCGTGCCGGTGACATCAAGACGGCCCTGTCAGGCCTTCCGCCCGTCGGTGTCCTCGTCAACAACGCCGGTGTCGAGGAGGTACGGCCCTCGCTTGAGGTTGACGAGGCGCTCTGGGACAAGATCGTCGATACCAATCTGAAAGGGGCTTTTTTCGTGGCGCAGGCCGTTGCGGCGCGCATGGCTGAGGCGGGCGGCGGGTCCATCGTCAACCTTGCATCGCTCACCTCCTTTGTCGGCGTGCCGACGGCTGCGCCCTACGGCGCCTCGAAATCGGGCATTCTCGGCATGACGCGTGCGCTGGCCGCGGAGTGGGGGCCGCGCGCCATCCGCGTCAATGCCATTGCACCGGGCTATTTCCGCACCGGCATGACGGACGTCTTCTACGCCGACCAGGCCTGGGTCGACCGCATGACGGCATCCGTGCCGCTCGGCCGTCTCGGCGTGCTTGATGACCTCGCAGGTGCGGCGATCTTTCTTGCAGCTCCCGCCTCCCGCTACATCACCGGCCAATGCGTGGTGATCGATGGCGGCTACCTGGCCGCGATTTAGCGTGGACATGACATGCACGCACAAGCCTTGAACAGGAGCGAACCGCAGGCGAAAGCAGCGCTCGCCGTGCGCGTGAGCGCGGTGTCGATGGATTTCGGCAAGGGCAGCCTCGCCGTTGACCGCGCGGCCTTTGATCTCCCGCAAGGCCGGTTCCTCACCAGTCTCGGCCCGTCGGGCTCGGGCAAGACCACGCTGCTGCGCATGATCGCGGGCTTCACCGAGCCCACCAGCGGCCGCATCCTGTTCGGCGACCGCGATGTGGCGCGTGTACCCGCCAACGAGCGCAACACGGGCATGGTGTTCCAGAACTACGCGCTCTGGCCCCACATGACCGTGGCGGAGAACGTGGCGTTCGGCCTCGAGGTGCGCCGCCTGTCGAAGCCGGAGATCGACCGAAAGGTCGCGGAGGCGCTCGAACTCGTGCGCATGGCCGAGTACGGCAAGCGCAAGCCCGCGGAGCTGTCGGGTGGCCAGCAGCAGCGGGTGGCGCTCGCGCGCGCGGTGGTGTTCGAGCCGAGCGTCCTGCTGCTCGATGAGCCGCTGTCGAACCTCGACGCCAAGCTGCGCCTCGAGATGCGGCTCGAGATCCGCCGCATCGTCGACACGCTCCGCATCACCACCGTGTACGTGACGCACGACCAGGAGGAGGCGCTGTCGCTCGCCGACGGCATGGCCGTGCTCAAGTCGGGCAAGGTGATCCAGACGGGTGCGCCGCGCGCCATGTACCGCCGGCCGAACTCGCGCTTCGTGGCCGACTTCCTGGGCGACACCAACTTCCTGCCCGCCATCCTCGTGCGCAGCGATGCGGGCGAGGCGGTCTACAAGACGGCCGCGGGCAACCTGCGGTCGACGGTGTCGCCGTTCCCGCGCGAGTCGGAGCTGTCGCTGTCGCTGCGGCCCGAGGCGCTGCGACTCGTGCGCGGTGGCGCGGCCGCCGCGGGGAACGCCATCGCTGGCACGGTGCGGTCGTCGATCTACCTCGGCGACATCGCGCAGCACGAGG
>JBEILC010000065.1:0-13336 GCA_040379425.1 Hyphomicrobiales bacterium | reverse complement strand
GGTGACGGGTGCAATGATCGTGTCAGCGATCTCGAGGTCAATGGCGCGTGCGAGGCCCACGGCCTCCTCCAGCCGGGCCTCCACTGCGCGGTCAGATGTGACGGGCGCGCTGCGGTCCCGCCTGTCAACGTGAAGGACGATGGCGTGTGCCGCCTCCTTGCCTTCGATCTGGAAGTCGACGCCGCCGCCGCTTCCCGCCTTCTTGCGTGTGCTCAACCGCCTGCCTGCTCCTCATCGAAGAGACTGATCGGGCCGCCGGGCATGATGGTCGAAATGGCGTGCTTGTAGACCAGCTGGGACATGCCGTCCCGGCGCAGAAGAACGCAGAAATTGTCAAACCAGGTGATAACGCCCTGAAGCTTGACGCCATTCACCAGAAAGACGGTGACGGGGATCTTCTGCTTGCGCACATGGTTGAGGAACGTGTCCTGCAGGTTCTGCTGCTTTTCTTGGGCCATCTCTTTTTTTCCTGTGTTGTTTGGGCCGGCTGGCGGTCGTCAGACTATCATGTAGGGTGTGTTTTGAAAATTTCACACTTCCGTATCTTCCTCATTGCGGCCGGTGAGGCCGAGGAGCTTGATTTTCCGGTGCAGGGCTGAGCGTTCCATGCCTATGAATTGGGCGGTCTTGGAAATGTTCCCGCCGAATCGGCCGAGCTGGGCGGTGATATAGTCCCGCTCGAAGGCCTCACGCGCCTCGCGGAGCGGATGGACGAGCAGGTGCTCAATGCCGAAGCTCGCCGCCGACGCCCCGGCCGCGCCGCCGTCGGAGGGCAGCATTCCGGCATTGATTTCGGTGGAGCCCTCGCCGCCGGCGAGAATGAGGATGCGCTCCACGTTGTTGCGCAGTTCGCGGACGTTTCCGGCCCAGTCGCGCGTCTGGAGCACTGCGATCACGTCCTCGGCGAATTTGCGCAAGGGCTGGCCCGAGGCCGCGGAATAGGCCTTGGCGAAATGGGCGACGAGCTCCGGAATGTCCTCCCTCCGCTCCGCAAGGCCCGGAACATGGACGGGGACGACCCCGAGGCGATGATAGAGATCCTCCCGGAAGCGGCCAATCGAGATCAGCCCGGCGAGGTCGCGGCTGGTCGAGGACACGACGCGGATATCGACCCTCACCTTCTTGGCGCCGCCCACCCGCAGGAAGGTCTGGTCCACCAGCACGCGGAGCACCTTGCCTTGCGTTTCCAGCGGCATGTCCGCGAGTTCGTCGATGTAGAGCGTGCCACCATGGGCCTCCTCAAGTGCACCCACGCGGCGGGTGGCGCCGGTGCCATCCTCGACGCCGAAGAGTTCCTCCTCCATGCGCTCCGGCGCCATGGCGGCGGCGCTCAGCGTCACGAAGGGGCCAGAGGCGCGGAGCGACATAGCATGCAGCGTGCGGGCGGCGAGTTCCTTGCCGGAACCCATGGGCCCGGTGATCAGCACGCGGCTGTTCGAGGGCGCGATCTTCTTCAGGAGCTGGCGGAGCTGGCGCATGGCGGCAGAGGCGCCGAGGAGTTCAGCGTCGGCCCCCGCCCTGCCCTTGAGTTCCTCGTTCTCACGCTTAAGCCTTGAGGTTTCGAGCGCACGCCCGACGACCAGGATGAGACGGTCCGCCTTGAAGGGCTTCTCGATATATTCATAGGCGCCGCGCTTGATCGCCGCGACGGCGGTTTCGATGTTGCCGTGGCCGGAGATGATGATGACCGGAACCTCGGGGTGCTTCTCCTTGATGATGTTCAGGAGGTCGAGCCCGTCCAGCTTCGATCCCATGAGCCAGATGTCGAGGATGATGAGTGAGGGGCGGCGCTGCGCGATCTCGGCCAGGGCGGCGTCCGAGTTGTGGGCAAGCCGCGTCTCATAGCCTTCGTCCTCGAGGATACCGGCAATGATGCCCCGGATGTCGGCTTCGTCATCGATGATCAGTATGTCTGCGGCCATCAGGCTTTCCCGTCATTCATTCGGCGGCCGTGGTCTGGGCCGTGAGCTTGTCGAATTGCAATGTCACCCGTGCGCCCTGGATGCCGTCCATGGCCGGCGCATCCTCGAGCATCAGGCGCCCGCCATGTTCTTCCATGATGCGCTTGACGATGGCGAGGCCGAGCCCCGTACCCTTCTCGCGAGTCGTCGTGTAGGGTTCGGCCAGCCGGTGGCGGTTTTCGCGCGGGAGGCCCACGCCATTGTCGGTGATGCGGATGAATGGGTGGCCATCGGCGACACCTGCTTCGACTGAAATATGACCCCGCGGCTCTGGCGTGCGCTGCAGCCGTGTCTCAATCGACTCGCGCGCGTTCTTGACGAGGTTGGTGATCGCCTGCGTGATGAGGCGGCGGTCGAATGGAAACACAAGCTCGCCTTCCCGCACATCGAGTTCGATGTCGATGTCGGATGATGACACGCGCTGCAGCACCGTCGCCTCGCGCACGATGGATGCGAGTTCCTGCGGCTCCGGCACCGCCTTCGGCATGCGCGCAAAGGAGGAGAACTCATCCACCATGCGGCCTATGTCACCCACCTGACGGATGATGGTTTCGGTGCACTGGTCGAAGACGTGGCGGTCGGTCTGGATCTGCGCGCCATATTTGCGCTTGAGCCGCTCGGCCGAGAGCTGGATCGGTGTCAGCGGGTTCTTGATCTCATGCGCGATGCGGCGCGCGATGTCGGCCCAGGCCGAATTGCGCTGGGCGGAGACGAGATCGGTGATGTCGTCAAAGGTCAGCACATGGCCGTGCGAGGTATCTTCGGAACTCTCCGTCGTGACGCGGGCGAAGAGGCTGCGTCCATCGCCCTTGCGCTCAATGTCGACCTGGCCTTCCGCAAAGCCCGAGGGGCGCGTAAGGGCCTGCTCGAAGATCGGCATGAAGGCGGAGAGCACCACCTCGGCGGGCTCGCCGATCAGGTCCTGTTCGCCTCGGCCCAGCAGTGTCAGCGCCGAACGGTTGACGAGCGAGATGCGGCCCGAGGGATCAATGCCGATGACGCCGGCGCTGACGCCCGCCAGCATGGCCTCGGTGAAGCGCCGGCGCTGATCGATCGCATCGCTGGCTTCGACAAGGTCATCACGCTGCTGCTTCAGGTGATCGGTCATCAGGTTGAAGGTGCGCGACAGTGTCTGGAGATCCTCCGGGCCCTCGACGATGGTGACCTTTGCATCAAGCTCGCCGCCCGACACGCGGCGCGCGGCATCAAGCAGGCGCACCACGGGGGCCACCACCTTGTCCGCGAACCACAGGCCCACCCAGATCGCCGCCAGCAGGAAGATGACGCCCACCAGCGCATACATCATGCCGAAGGTGACCTGTACCCCTAAGCGCTGCGACATCAGTGTGTCGTATTCCTGCTTGGCCTCGCGCGTTTTCTGCAACTGGTCGAGCACGGACGGGTTGATGACGCGGTAGACCATCAGATAGGAATTCGGGAAGTTCTGCAGCTTGATCAGTGCACGGACGACATTGCCGCCCCTACCCGGCTGGATGACGACGAGTTCCCCCTCATCGGCGCGCTTCAGGTGCGCTTCGCTGGGCGCGAAGAAGGTGATGCGCTCATTCGCAACCACGCGGGTCTCGAATTTCTGCTCGCCATTCTCCTTCCTGGTGGGGTCGAAGATGAAGACGGCAGGCAGTCCGTGCAGTGCTGCATGGCGGGCGACGCGGCGAAGAAACCCCTGCGGATCCGACTCGAACAGGGTGCGCTGCTGGGAAAGGTCGGTCAAGATCTGCACCACGTCATTGCGCACCGCTTCGGCATGGTCGCGCACATAGGATTCAGCGACGTTCACCGCGGAATCGACGATGGCCTGGGTGCGCAGCGAGAACCACGCATCGAGGCCACGGTTGAGGGTGACGGTGGCGAAGACCGCGACGATGATTGCCGGGACGACCGCGATGAGGCTGAACAGCGACACGAGCCTGAGGTGCAGCGAGGCCCCCGGCGTGGCGCGGCGCTTCTCGATCATCAGGAAGATGAGCTGACCCAGCACCAGCAGCACCATGACCAGGAGGACGATGGCGTTGACAGCGAGGAGAAAGATGGTGATTTCACGCGTCGGTTTGACCGGCGTCATGCCCGTCAGGATCGCGAAGGTCGCCAAGCCGCAGAGCACACCCGCCATGACGAGTGCGAAGCCTGTGACGCCCGAAAACCGGCGAAGCCGGTCAAACAGGCGGTTTTGCGCGCGTTCGATCATGCAACCTGTTCAGCAGTACCTGTTGCACGAAATCAACACCAAATGTGGCCTATTTGCGACAGTGGATGGTCTGTCTACCAGGATGGGTCGCGCCCGGCTTCACTCCCTTCCAGGACCACCGGTTCAAGGGCGTCCCGGCTGTCGAAGGGTTCTGCGTAAGCCAACCCGGCAGCGTGGCCGAAACCCTCCCCGACCCGGACAACGAACTTCACCGGTCGCACCATCGGCGCAAAAATGAACGTGATACGCGGAGCGGGGAAAGTGCCATGAATTGAGATGTCCGACATGTGTTCCTCCCTTGCGATGAGGTGGAGGATGAGGCGCTCCCGCCTGAAAGTCCCATGATCGAACCTGAAGATTGCTGTATCGTGCTGAACAGAGGGGGAGGCTTACACGGGATGGACGTGCATGTTTGATCCCAGGATTTGATGGTGCAATCTTCTCCCCAGCATGGAAGGAGGCACTATGGGCCAGGTTCTTCATGGAAGCGCCACAACGACTGAGGCGGTCCAGCACCGCATGCTCGAAGGGCTTGAACGCGCAGCGGACCTGGTCGCTGGCCTGAGTTCGCACCGGACGGCCTAGGACAGGCCGCGGATAACCTTGACCTGCCGGTCGCGCAACTTCACGCGCAGCGTGTTGCGGTTGATGCCGAGGAGTTCCGCCGCGCGCAGCTGATTTCCGGACGTGGCGGCGAGCACGGCGCGGAGCAGCGGCGGCTCCACCTCCGCCAGGATGCGCTCATAAAGACCATGCGGCGGCAGGGCGTTGCCGTAGCTGGCGAAGTGGCGCGAGAGATAGTTCTCCATGAATTCCGGCAGCGTGGCGCCGGCGAAGTCCATGGGCTCCGCCGTGGCCTGGATGGGAACGGTCGCCAGCTCGCGCTCGATGGCGGAGGCCGGGATCGTATCCTCGATCTCGATCGCCACGAGCCTGCGGAGGAGGTTTTCCAGCTCGCGCACGTTGCCGGGCCAGCGGTGGGCCTGCAGCCGGTCCACGGCGTCCCGCGTGAGTTCCTTGCGGGGGAGGCCCTCCTTCACCGCGCGGGCGAGGAAATGGCGGACAAGGTCCGGAATGTCCTCCGCGCGCTCGCGAAGCGGCGGCAGGCGGAGCGGCACGACATTCAGGCGGTAGAACAGGTCTTCACGGAAGGTACCCTGGTTGATGAGCAGGCGCAGGTCCCGGTGGGTGGCGGTGATGATCCGCACATTGGTCTTGATCGGCGCATTGCCGCCAACCGTCGTGTATTCGCCCTGCTGCAGGACGCGCAGGAGCCTGGTCTGCGCCTCGAGCGGCATGTCACCGATCTCGTCCAGGAAGAGGGTACCGCCCTCCGCCTGCTCGAAGCGGCCCGCCATGCGCGATGTGGCGCCGGTGAAGGCGCCCTTCTCATGGCCGAACAGCTCGGACTCGATCAGCTCCCGCGGGATCGCCGCCATGTTGACGGCAACGAAGGGCCCCTTGCGGCGGCGGCCGTAATCATGGAGTGCGCGCGCCACCAGTTCCTTGCCGGTGCCGGATTCGCCCACGATCATGACGGTCAGATCGGTCTGGGTGAGCCTCGCGATGATGCGGTAGATTTCCTGCATCGCCGGCGAGCGGCCGATGATGGGCAACACTTCACCCTGCTGGCTGGGAATGGCGTGAGCCGGCCGCTGCGACTGCTCCAGCGCGCGGCCCACGGTCTGTACCAGCGCGTTGAGGTCGAAGGGCTTCGGCAGATAGTCATAGGCGCCACGTTCCGCCGCGGTGATGGCGGTCATGATGGTGTTCTTGGCGCTCATCACGATCACCGGAAGCGTCGGCCTCAGCTTCTTGATGCGGGGGATCACGTCGAAGGCGTTCTCGTCGGGAAGCACCACGTCGGTGACGACGGCGTCTCCCTGCCCTTCGGTGACCCAGCGCCACAGCGCCGCTGCGGTTGCCGTCGAACGCACGCTGTAGCCGGCTCGCGTCAGCGCCTGGCTGAGCACGGTGCGGATGGCGCTGTCGTCATCGGCGATCAGGACCGTCTTGACGCTCATGAATTGCTCTCTCCTTCAAAATCGCGGGGTGCGGGGGCGCCGCGGAGCATGGGCAGAAGTACCCTGAAGGTGGTGCCGCGCTCGCGCCCTACGCATTCGACGATGCCGCCATGATCGCGCACGATCTTGGCAACGAGTGCCAGTCCCAGGCCCTTGCCACCGGGCTTGGTGGTGACGAACGGATCGAAGATGTTGGGGCGCAGCTCTTCCGGAACGCCCCGCCCGGTGTCATGCACGCAGACCTCGAGCGGCAGGGTGATACGCTCCGTCGAACCCGGAACGGTGAGGCGGATGCCGGGCCGGAAGGCGGTGGTGATGTGGATCTCGCCCGCCTCGCCGCCTTGCTGGATGGCCTCGGCGGCGTTCTTGGCGAGGTTCAGGAACACCTGCACAAGCTGGTCCTTGTTGCCCATGATCGGCGGAAGGGACGGATCGTAATCCTCCCGCACGGTGACACCCTGGCCCATGCCGGCAAGCGTCAGTTGTTTCACGCGGTCGAGCACGGCGTGGATGTTGACGGGCTTCTTGTCCAGCGGACGCTCATCGGAAAACACTTCCATCTGGTCCACGAGGTCCCGGATGCGGTCCGTCTCGTCGCAGATGAGCCGCGCCAGTGCGCGGTCCTCGTCGCCAAGTGCTGGCTCCAGCAGTTGAGCTGCACCGCGGATGCCGGCGAGCGGGTTCTTGATCTCATGCGCCAGCATGGTGGCCATGCCGGACACTGAGCGCGCAGCACCCCGCGAGGTGAGCTGGCGGTCAATCTTCAGCGCCATCGAGCGTTCGAGCAGCATGACGAGCACGAAGCGCGGATGCTCTGTCATCACCGCCGCCTGGATGTCCACCAGCCGTTCGCCGCCGAGACGCGGCGTTCCAACGGCGACGGAGTATTCATTGACGACCCCCGACATGGCGCGCGACTGGTTGACGGCGGCGAAGACCGGGCTGGAGAAGGGCACCAGGTCCGACAGGCGGTGGCGGAGAAGCACGTTGCTGCTGGTCTGGAAGTAGTCCTCCGCCGCGACATTGGCGAGGCAAATGCGGTCGTTCTCGTCGAGCACGATCAGCGGATTGGGCAGCGCATCCACGACGGCGCGCGGCATGGGCTGTTCAACCATATCCTGCGGCTTTTCGGAAACACCAGTCATGCGGCGGCCCTTTCCTGCGCCACATCGTAGAGCGCGGCGAGCCCACGGCTGACCTCGGCATTGTCATTGCTGCGCAACAGCGTGGCGCGCCAGCCTGATGCGGCCTCGGCCGAAATCAGATGACGATCCGCCAGCCGGCCGATGGCCCACCCGATATGTTTTCGCGCCACCCGGTTGCCATGCTGAACGCCGTGGGTGGACAGGATGCGCTCATGATGGAGGTGCAGGATCTCCGCCTCCTCGGCAAGCGAGGGCTCCGCCCTGCCCGAACCGGGATCAAGGCCTTCAGCGATGACGCCCGGCCACCACGGACGGCCATAGGCGCCACGCCCGATCATCACGCCATCAGCACCTGACTTCGCCAGCATCTCGCGGGCGTCTGCGACGGAGGCACCATCGCCATTGGCGATCAGCGGAATGCCGAGGGCCTCACGAACCCGCGCAATCGCCGACCAGTCCGCCTTGCCGCCATAGAACTGGCAGCGCGTGCGGCCGTGCACCGTGACGAGCGCCACGCCGCAAGCTTCCGCACGCCGCGCGAGCTCCGGAGCATTGAGTGTCGAATGGTCCCAGCCAAGCCGCATCTTGAGCGTGACGGGCACATTGGCCGCCTCCACCGTGGCGGCGATCAGCCGTTCGGCATGGTCGAGATCGCGCATCAGGGCCGAGCCCGAGAGACCACCGGTCACCTCACGCGCCGGACAGCCCATGTTGATGTCGATGATCTCGGCTCCCATGTCCTCAGCCACGCGCACGCCTTCAGCCATCCAGCGCGTCTCGCGGCCGGCAAGCTGGATCACGAAGGGAGAGAGCGATTCAGCGCCAAGCGCCCGGCGCAGCATGTCGGGCCTCGCGTTCACCAACTCCTCGCTCGCCACCATCTCGCTGACCACCAGGCCGGCGCCATTCTCATGCGCAGTCAGGCGAAAGGCCTCATCCGTCACGCCCGACATGGGAGCGAGGAAAACGCGGTTCCGGGTCGCGATGGGACCGATGTTTATGCCCATAAATTGATCACTGCAATCGGATGTGCAATTTAGAGGCACAATAACCTGATGTTGCATTGCGTCAAGGGGCTTGTGTTGCGAGGCAGATGTGCAATTGCTACAGAAACCTCATGACAGTTGCGGCAGTGATCGTGGCCGGCGGCTCCGGGCTGCGCGCCGGAGGCGAAAAGCCCAAGCAATACCAGATGATCGGCGGGCGGCCGGTGATCTGGTGGACGTGCCGGGCCTTCCTCGAACACCCGCTGATCGACCATGTGCAGGCCGTGATCGGCGAAGGCCATGAAAAGATGTTCGCCGAAGCCGTGGCCGACCTGCCGATTCCCCTTCCCGTCATCGGCGGTTCAACCCGGCAGGAGTCCTGCCGCATCGGGGTCAATGCCGTGGAGCGGCACAAGCCCGGCAAGGTGCTGATCCATGATGCCGCGCGGCCCTTCATTTCCTCGGGCCTCATCGACGACGTGATCTCCTGGCTCGACCGCTTCCCCGCTGTGGTGCCCGGCATGCCGGTGGCCGAGACCCTGAAGCTGGCGCCCGGCGGCATCGTGAGCCGCACGGTGGACCGCGCCGGGATCTGGGCGGCACAAACCCCGCAGGGCTTCGCCTATGGCCAGATCCGCGATGCCTATGCGAGAGCCGAGGCCGAACGCACGCAGGGCCTCACCGATGACGCCTCCGTTGCAGAACATGCAGGAATTGCAATATCCATGATTCCGGGCCGGCACGAGAACCGCAAGCTCACCACGGCGGAGGACATGGACATCGCCAACCGGGACATGACGGCGCGCCAGCTTGCGAACCTCCCCGACATCCGCGTGGGGCAAGGGATCGACATCCACCCCTTCGAGCCCGGTGATGCGGTAACGCTGCTGGGTGTTGCAATCCCCTACGATCAGCGCCTCAAGGGGCATTCGGATGCCGATGCCGCCATGCATGCGCTGACCGACGCCATTCTCGGCACCATCGGGGAAGGCGACATCGGCACGCATTTTCCCCCGAGCGACCCGCAGTGGAAGGGTGCACCCTCACGCGTGTTTCTGGAGAAGGCGATGGCGTTGCTCGATCAGCGGCAGGGGCAGATCGCCAATGCCGACATCACCATCCTGGCCGAGGCGCCCAAGATCGCCCCGCATGTGGGGGCCATGAAGGATGTGCTTGCACCAATCCTCCGCGTCGAACCGCAGCGCATCGCCATCAAGGCGACGACGATGGAGAAGCTCGGCGCCATCGGCCGCAAGGAAGGCATCATGGCCTGCGCGATGGTGACGGTGAGGCTGCCCTAGCGGCGGGTTTGGTTGCTGCTTGAATTCACGGCCTGACACAACCAACCTCGCCTGTGTTCAACCTACGGGTTTCGAAGCGGCGAATGATCATCCGTGCCGTCGGACTGCCTGCCCCTGCTCCGCGTGGTGGACGAGAACGACATCATCCCGACGATACCGGTCGGAATGCCGAACAAGGTGCATGGGCCCTATGAGCAGATCGGCCCGGAAGTGATCCTGCTTGAGGGCCCCAACTACGTCTATCTGCCGGCGCATGATGCCGCCCGGCTCTCCCTCGGCGAGTTCTGGCGGGAGATGGGCGTCGCCGATCTGCCGGACCACAAGATGGAGAATTATCTCCGGCGATTGTCCTCCAAAACGAAGAATGCCGTTGAGGTCTCCCATAATCAGCGAGAGAAACATACCAGGCGTCCGCCAGCCAAGGCGGCGGCCGTTCAATGAGCGCGCCCGCAAAGACGCAGCGGAGATCGCTGCTGCGGCGCATCACGCGCACGATGATCGTGGTGGTGGTGGCCTATTTCGCAGTGGCCTATCTCGTCATGCCGCAGCTCTGGTACCACCATGAGCACCAGCCGGGACTCGCGGCGAAGCCCGCCGTCACCACCACGCCTTCGGGCATTCCGGGCGATCCGCTGAACGTTGGGCTGGTCGGCTCGAAGACCGACGTGATCCTGTCAATGCGCAAGGCGGGCTGGTATCCGGCGGACCCCATCACGCTCAAGAGCAGCCTCGAGATCGCAGGCAGCGTGGTGTTCCACCGGCCCTATGCCGAGGCACCCGTGAGCACGCTGACCTATGACGGGCGCAAGCAGGACCTCGCCTTCGAGAAGCCCATCGGCGGCAGCGCGGACCGGCGCAACCATGTGCGGTTCTGGTTGGTGATCGACAATGGCGCCGAGGGCCGGCCCGTGTGGCTCGGCTCCGCCACGCTGGACCAGAGCGTTGGCCTCAATGAATACACAGGGCAGTTCACCCACCACATCTCGCCTGACGTCGATGCCGAGCGCAACCGCCTGATCGGCGATCTCGTGGCGGCGCAGGCGGTGACGAGCCTCTAAAGCGTCTCCGGCGTCGGCCCCACGGTGAACGGGCGGAACGGCGAGGGCGACCATTATCACACAGATGGCGAAATCCACCTCGCCGTGCTTTCGCCCGGAGGCGAGGCGGTGACCGCGCCACCCAAGAAGCTCCACTCCTCACCCCTGGTCGAGATGAAGAACGGCGGGTGGAAGACGGTGGCCGGCTGGCTGGGGAACTGAGGCGTGGTCATGCCATGGCTTGACCGTGGCACCCTCCTTCTGACAGCCTGTCCGGCATGTTTCCGGAAGATCTCACCCGCCAAGCCGCTGCGCTGATCGCACTCTGCCGCGGCAAGTCACTGATGCTCGCGACGGCGGAAAGCTGCACGGGCGGGCTCATCGCCGGGCTCATCACGTCGGTCGCGGGGTCGTCGGACGTCTTCGACGCTGGCTTCGTCACCTATTCCAATGATGCGAAGACACGCATGATTGGCGTGGCGCCGGAGCTGATCGCGCGGCATGGCGCTGTGAGCGAGGAAGTGGCCCGCGCCATGGCGGAAGGTGCGCTGGCACACAGCAAGGCCGATGTCGCGGTGTCGGTCACGGGCGTAGCGGGGCCTGGTGGCGGATCAGCAGAGAAACCCGTGGGCCTCGTGCACTGCGCGGCGGCACGCAAGGGCTATCCGACTGTCACCCGCGTGCTGCGGCTGGGTGACATCGGGCGGACCGAAGTGCGGATGGAGACGGTGCGGGTGGCGGTGGAAATGGCCTACGAGATCGCGGGGCCATAGAGTACGCGCGCGCGCTCCTCGAAGGCCGTCATCACCTTGCGCACGGCGAGATCGAACATGCCCGAAAGCACGAATTGCAGGGTCCGGCTCTTCAGCTGGTAGTCGACATCGAAGTTGATGTCGCAGCGGTTCTCCCCCGCCGGCACGATGCGCCATTCGGAGACGAGGTGTTTCATCGGGCCCTGGTTGGAGCGGGCGGTGACGGTGAACGCCTTGGGGTCCACGGTGACGCGGCTCGTCATCACCTCCTCTATGCGGAGCTTTTCATAAGCAACCGTGAGTTCGCCCTCGAAACTCTCGATGCCGTCCGCATTGGCCGTTGCATTGCGCACGATGGAGCGGCGGACGAGCGGCAGGAACTCCTTGTAGCGCGCCACGTCCCGCGCGATGGCGAAGACCTGCTCGGCCGAATAAGGCACGCTCCGCGTGACGGCGAATTGCGGCACGTCAGCGCGCCGCCCGCGCGGCCCGGAGCCTGGCGAAATCCTCGCCCGCATGGTGCGACGAGCGCGTCAGCGGCGATGAGGCGACCATGAGGAAGCCCTTGGCATAGGCGATGGTCTCATAGCCCTTGAATTCATCGGGCGTCACGAAACGGTCGATGGGCGCATGCTTGCGCGAGGGCTGGAGATATTGCCCGATGGTGATGAAGTCGATGTCCGCCGAGCGCATGTCGTCCATCACCTGCATCACCTGCTCGCGCGTTTCACCAAGCCCCACCATGATGCCGGACTTGGTGAACATGGCAGGATCGAGCTCCTTCACTCGCTGCAGCAGCCTCAGCGAGTGGAAGTAGCGCGCACCGGGCCTGATCTTGAGATAGAGCGATGGGACAGTTTCGAGATTGTGGTTGAAGACGTCAGGCCGTGCCTCCACCACTTTTTCGAGCGCACCATCCTTCTTGAGGAAGTCGGGGGTGAGCACTTCGATGGTGGTCCTAGGCGAGGCCTTGCGGACCGCGAGGATGGTGCGGGCGATGTGGCCCGCACCGCCATCATCGAGATCGTCACGGTCGACCGAGGTGATGACGGCATGTTCGAGGCCCATGCGGGCGACGGCATCCGCCACCTTTTCAGGCTCGTCCTGGGCAAGGGCCTCGGGGATGCCGGTCTTCACGTTGCAGAAGGCACAGGCCCTCGTACAGGTGTCGCCCATGACCATGAAGGTCGCGTGCTTCTTCGACCAGCACTCGCCGATGTTGGGGCAGCCCGCCTCCTCGCAGACGGTGACGAGGCCGTTCTCCCGCACGATCTTCTGCGTTTCCGCATAGACGGGCGAGCCCGGCGCCTTGACGCGGATCCACTCCGGCTTGCGGAGGATCGGTGTATCGGGCCGGTGCGCCTTTTCCGGGTGGCGCGGCTTCGCCTTGCTGTCGAGGATGGTGACCATCAGCCTTGTTTACCTGCCCTGACCTTGCGCAGCACGAAGAGCAGCACGATGGCGCCCGCGGCTGCGACGACGAGATTGCCCCAGAACCAGCCCTGAAAGACTTCGCCGATGCGGATCCCCAGAAGATTGGCGAGGAAGGCGCCGATATAGGAGCCGACGACGCCAATGACGATGTTCATCAGCAGGCCGTGGTTGGCCTTCATCACCTTTTCGGCGATCCAGCCGGCGATGCCGCCGATCAGCAGCGTGCCGAAAAAGCCTACGCCGCCGCCAAGATCCATCATGTGTTGCGGTTCCATTGCTTCGCCCTCAGATTGTGACTGCATGTGAAGATATGTCTCCGGGAAGGACACATCAAGCAATCTCCATCCTTAGAGTCTGTCCGAAGAGATCATACCGGATTGCATAGCTTTCTCAGCATGAGCCTGATTGATGCGAGACGCAGGAAGGCGCGCGCCCTGCGATTGAGGTTTTCCCAATCCTTTGCCAATCGCCTGCATCGTCCGAACCAGGC
>JBEILC010000064.1:0-13482 GCA_040379425.1 Hyphomicrobiales bacterium | reverse complement strand
TCTCGGCATATTCCGGCATGAACGAGATGCCCGACTTGCCCGTCTTCAGGCTCTCGGTCACATCCTTGATCGTGTCGCCCATGGACGAGACGCTGCCCATGCCGGTGATCACCACCCTGCGCCGATCTGGGCCGTTGGCCGCCATCGACATGTCTCTCCCTTGAACCTTGTCCACGGCTTGTCCCGCCGCGAGGTGGCCTGCGCAGCCTAGACGCCCGTCTTCATCAAGCCAACTTTCATGTCCTTGGCGGCGTAGATTTTTTCGCCGTCCAGAAACACGCTTCCGTCAGCAATTCCCATCGTGAGGTTGGCGCGGATGGCGCGCCGGATCTCGATCTCGTAGCGCACCAGCTTCTTCTCCGGCGTCACCTGTCCGGTGAACTTGCACTCGCCAACGCCCAGAGCGCGGCCCTTGCCGAGCGAACCCGACCAGCCGAGCCAGAAACCAACCAGCTGCCACATTGCATCCAGTCCCAGGCAGCCCGGCATCACGGGATCCCCCGGGAAGTGGCATTGGAAGAACCATAGATCGGGATGGATATCGAGTTCGGCAACGATGTGACCGCGTTTATGCGCACCGCCATCGAGCGTAATCTCGGTTATGCGGTCCAGCATCAGCATGGGAGGGGCCGGCAGGCGCGCATTGCCCGGCCCGAACAGCTCGCCAGCGCTGCTCTTCAGCAGGTCGTCATAGCTGTAGGCGCCCTTCGGCGTGTGGTGCGCGTGGGGAGGAAGGATCTCTTGCGTCATGGGCCGCTCCGCCCATGTCGCTTCGGGCGCCAAGGGAGAGGCCCGTTAACACGCGCGAGGCGAGGGGCCAAGCCGCGTCGGCTGCAGGCGTCCGATCGAAAAACCTAGCGTTTTCCGGGCACGGCCTTCAGCGTGTCGGCGCCCCACAGGTGCGCCTTCTCGACCCATCCCTTGCGGCCGTCGCCCTCGACCCGGCACCAGACCTGGCCGCAATCGCCCAGCGAAACCACGGCGCCGGCGTCGAATCGGGCAACCTTGCCCGCGTCAGTCCGCGGCTCGCCATAGATCACGCCCGCATGCGTCGTGATCGCCGTGCGCCGGGCGGCAAGCTGGCTCTGGTTGATCCAGACCTCATCGCCCACAGGGTCGCGGATCATCCGCCAGTCCTTGCTTTCGCGGATCACCACCACCGGCAGGCCCGCCCGCTCATACGTCCAGCGCACCGGATAGTCCGGGCTCGGGCCGGCGCGGCCATTGACCTCGTCGTAGCGCAAGCTGGCGTAGCGCGGCACGGTCTGGCCGGAAAAGTCGCTGACGCGCGCCTCCATGCCGTCCGCGGCAAACGCCTTGAAGCTGCCAGGCGTCAGCGTCTCCTGCGCCACTGCCGGGTAACCAAGCGCGAAGGCGGCGCCAAAGACATGGGCAATGGCCAGGAAAACGATGGGGCGGCGGCTGTTTTTGCTCACGGCGCGACTGCCTCCATGCTGGTAATCAAGCCGTCATGAGAAGCACGGGGTCGTCAAAACAGGCTTAATCGCGAAGAGGAAATTGCGGTGAATCGCGCATTAGGGTTTACGCGTCGGCTGCAGTTGGCCCTTCGCCCCTGCTTTGATAGACCGGTTACCACAAGCTGCGCGCTCGCACGCTCACAGACGTAGAAGTCCAAAAGACCACAGAAGACCAGAGGAAACGGTCCCGCCCATGCCGACGTCACGCCCCAAGCTCAAAGTCATCGTGACGCGCCGGCTGCCAGAGCCGGTCGAAACCCGCATGAGCGAACTGTTCGACGTCGCACTCCACCCGCCCGACCCGCCGTTGACGATTGAGCAACTGGGCGCTGCCGCCGCCCGCTGCGACGTCCTCGTTCCGACGATCACGGACCGCATCGACGGCCGCACGCTCGCCCGGGCAGGGGACCGCATGCGCCTGATCGCCCAGTTCGGTGTCGGCGTGAACAACATCGACGTGCAGGCCTGCATCTCGCGCGGCATCACGGTCACCAACACCCCCGGCGTCCTCACCGAAGACACCGCCGACATGACGATGGGCCTGATCCTGTCCGTGCCGCGCCGCATCGTCGATGGCGTCGCCGCCATGCAGTCGGGCCAGTTCACCGGCTGGTCGCCCACCTGGATGCTCGGCCGCCGCATCCATGGCAAGCGCCTCGGCATCATCGGCATGGGCCGCATCGGCACCGCAGTCGCCCGCCGCGCCCGCGCCTTCGGCCTGCAGATCCACTACCACAACCGAAAGCCGGTCCGCCCGCAGGTCCAGGAAGAGCTGGAGGCAACCTACTGGGACAGCCTCGACCAGATGCTCGCGCGCATGGACATCGTGTCGGTCAACTGCCCGCACACCCCTGCCACCTTCCACCTGCTCAGCGCCCGCCGCATCAAGCTGATGAAGCCCGAGGCCTACCTCGTGAACACCGCCCGTGGCGAGGTGATCGATGAAGCCGCCCTGATCCGTGCGCTCGAAGCCGGCGACATCGCCGGCGCCGGCCTCGACGTGTTCGAGAACGAGCCCAACGTGAACCCCCGCCTCAAGGCGCTGCGCAACGTGGTCCTTCTCCCGCACATGTCGTCCGCCACCCTCGAAGGCCGCATCGACATGGGCGAGAAGGTCATCATCAACATCAAGACCTGGGTCGACGGACATAATCCGCCGGACAGGGTGCTGCCGAGCATGTTGTAACGTCCGGAGGGCCTCTTTCCGCGAGTCAGTTCTTACGCCACCGTCCGCATCGACTTGCCGCGCGCCTTGGCATAGGCCCTGACCGCGTTGCCGAAGGCGGTGAACAGCTTCACCGAATCGGGGTTGCCCAGCGCCTTGAACTCCGGGTGCCACTGGGTGCCAATGGCGAAGCCCTTGGCATCACGCACCGAGACGGCTTCGATGATGCCGTCGGGTGCGGTGGCTTCAACCGCGAGGCCCTTGGCGAGGCGCTTGATGCCCTGGCGGTGGATCGAGTTCACCATGGTCTCGCGCTTGCCCAGGATCTGCTCGAGAACGCCGCCGGGGCGGATGTTGACGGCGTGTGCCGGCGCATAGCGCACGTCGACGTCGTCATGCTTGGGCGCGCGGTGGTCGAGGCGGCCCTCGATGGTCTGCAACTCGGTTTCAAGCGTGCCGCCCATGACGACGTTCAGTTCCTGGAAGCCGCGGCAGATGCAGAGCAGCGGCATGCCGCGCTTGATCACCTTCTCGATCAGCTTCAGCGTCACGGCGTCCCGCGCATGGTCATAGGGCTCATGGGCGGGGGACGGCTGCTCGCCATAATGCGGCGGGTGCACGTTGGAGACCGCCCCGGTGATGACGATGCCGTCGAAATGGTCAAGCAGCGCGTCCAGTTCGAGCCCATCCACCATGGACGGGATCATGACCGGCGAGCACAGCGCCACTTCGGTCACCGCGCGCAGATACTTGTCGCCGATCGAGTGGAAGAGGAAGCCGTGGTTCTCGTAGGTATCCGCCGGCAATCCGACGAGTGGCAGGTAGGTCATTTCCGAACCTTGTGGATCAAGTGATTTGGCGTCTAGATAGCCCAAGCGGCAGGGGAAAGTCCAACCGATGGCTCAAGTCATGCGTGCAGAACGCCTTTTTGACCTTTCGGGCGAGATCGCCCTGGTGACGGGCGCGTCCTCGGGGCTTGGCCGGCGATTTGCCGAGGTGCTGGCGGCCAATGGTGCGAAGGTGGTCGCGGCCGCCCGGCGCAGGGACAGGCTTGAGGCGCTGGCCGCCAGCCATGACGGCATCGCCCCCCTCGTACTCGACGTCACCAAGACCGCCGCCATCGGCCCGGCCATTGAGGAAGCAGAGCGCCATTTCGGCCCGCTGACACTTCTCGTCAACAATGCCGGGATCGGGGCGGGGGGCCCCATGCTGGATGCGTCCGAACATGAGTGGGACGCGGTGCAGCAGGCCAATGTCGCCTCCGTGTTCCACCTGTCGCGCGCCTTCGCGAAGCGCCTCATCGCGCGCAAGGCGGCGGGCGGCATCATCAACATCGCGTCGCTTGCGGCCCAGAAGGTGGGCATGACGGCGGCAAGCTATGCGGTGAGCAAGGCCGCCGTGCTGCATTTGACCAAGGCGCAAGCCATCGAATGGGCCAAGCACGGCATCCGCGTCAATGCGATCTGCCCCGGCTACATCCACAGCGAGATGACCGATGATTACCTGGCGAGCCCGGCAGGACAGCAGGTGATTGCCCGGGCGCCGCAGCGCCGGGCGGGTGAGCCGTCCGATCTCGACGGCGCCCTGCTGCTCTTCGCGTCCGCCCGCGCATCGGGCTTCATCACCGGCGCATCGCTGATGGCCGATGGCGGCCTCGGCCTCGCATAGGGAGTTTCAGCGTCATGGACTTCACGCTTCCGCCCGAAATCGAAGCCCTTCGCCGCAAGCTGCGGGCCTTCGTGGATGATCACGTCATTCCGCTCGAGGCGGAGCCTGCGAATTACGACGCGCATGAGAACATCCGCCTCGATGTGCTGAAACCCTTGCGCGAAAAGGCGAAGGCTGAAGGCCTCTGGGCGCCGCAGATGCCGCAGGCGCGTGGCGGGCTGGGCCTGCCCATGGTGGGCTGGGCTGCCTTCTACGAGGAGGCCAACCGCTCCATCTTCGGTCCGCTCGCCTTCAATTGCGCGGCACCCGATGATGGCAACATGAATGTCCTCAACAAGGTGCTGAAGACCGAGGCCCAGAAGGACCAGTGGCTGCAGCCGATCATCGACGGGCACATCCGGTCCTCCTTCGTGATGACGGAACCGCATCCGGGTTCGGGCTCCGACCCCGGCGGCATGATGCTGACGCGTGCGGAGAAGCGCGTGGACAAATATGTCGTACACGGACGAAAGTGGTTCATTTCGGGCGCGGATGGCGCCGAGCACTTCATTCTCGTGGCGCGCACGTCCGATGATCCGCGGAACGGGCTTTCGGCCTTCCTCTTCCACACGGACCAGCCGGGCTGGCGCATTGTCCGGCGCGTGCCGACCATGGGGCCAGATGAGCTGGGCGGCGCCTGCGAGCTGGAATTCGACGGGCTCGAAATTCCGGAAGAGAACCGGTTGATGGAGGAGGGCGACGGCCTCCGCCTCACGCAGATCAGGCTGGGTCCGGCGCGGCTCACGCACTGCATGCGCTGGACGGGGCTTGCGAAACGCTGCCTTGAGATCGCGCAGGCTTATGTGAAGGAGCGCCGCGCCTTCGGCTCCACACTGGCCGGGCGTGAGAGCGTGCAGATCATGCTGGGCGAGGTGGCGGCGGAGATCGAGAAGGGCCGCCTCCTCACCATGCATGCCGCCTGGAGGCTGGATCGTGGGGAGAAGGCGCAGAAGGAAATCTCCATGGCCAAGATCCATGTCGCCGAGACGCTGAACCGCGCGGCGGATGTGGGCGTGCAGCTTTGCGGCGCGCGCGGCTATTCGAAGGACACGGTGCTCGAATGGATCTACCGCTACGCACGCTGCGCCAAGCTGGTGGACGGCGCATCGGAAGTGCACAAGATGGTGCTGGCGCGGAGCCTCGCCAAGGAAGGGAATGATTTCTGGCGCTGGGGTTAGGCGCTCTCGCGCTTGGCCCCCCACCCCTAACTCTCGCCCTCGTGGGGAGGGGTAGGGGTGGGGGGCCGCGAGTCCGCTTCCGATGAACCTAAATCACCAGCCGCCACACACCGCCGATCACCGCACACAAGATCAGCGTACGGATGATGCCGAGGTGGAAGCGGAGAAGCGCCACGGCGGCGACCACGCTCAAGACCAGCGCGAACCAGTCGAGATTGCCCCACACCGGAACCCAAGGCTTGAACCAGCCCGACAACCGCTGGACGTCGCCGAACAGCACGTGAAGCCCGAACCACAGCGAGAGGTTCAGAATCACGCCCACCACCGCGGCGGTGATGGCGGCAAGGGCGCCTGAGAGCCGCGGCCGCTTGCCGATCGCCTCGATGTAGGGCGCGCCAGCGAAGATCCACAGGAAGCAGGGGGCGAAGGTCATCCACAGCGTGACGGCGGCTGCAGCAACGCCGCCCCAGATGGAGCCCATCTCGCGGAGCCCCGCGAAATAGCCGACGAATTGCGTGACCAGGATCAGGGGCCCTGGCGTTGTCTCGGCGAGTGCGAGGCCGTCGATCATCTCGGCGGCGGTGAGCCAGCCCTCGCGCTCGACGGCGGCCTGCGCCATGTAGGCCAACACCGCATAGGCGCCGCCGAAGGTGAGGACCGCAAGCTTGGAGAAGAAAACGCCAACTTGCGTCAGCACATGGCTGGGCCCCAGGAAGAGGGCCAGTGCGGCGAGCGGCGCCAGCCAGATGGCGCCCCAGATGGTCACCGTGCGGCTCAGTGCGCGCCAGGAGGGAAGCTGGCCCGTACGCTCCTCCGCCTCGCCACTGCCGCGCCAGAAGCCATAGGCCGCTGCAGCGATGATCACCACGGGGAAGGGCAGGTTGAAGGCGAAGACGGCGAGGAAGGCGAGGGCGGCGATCACCCAGTCCGATCGGAGTTTCAGCGCCCGGCGGGCGACCCGGAGCAGGGCCTCCAGCACGATGGCCAGCACCGCCGCCTTGATGCCATAAAACAATGCTTCCACCGGCGGCAGCTTGCCGAAGCCGGCATAAAGCATGGTCAGCGCCAGAACAATGAGCGCGCCGGGCAGCACGAAGAGCAGCCCCGCCGCCAGCCCGCCTCTGACCCCATGCAGCTTCCAGCCGGAATAGGTCGCAAGCTGCATGGCCTCCGGCCCCGGCAGCAGCATGCAGAAATTGAGGGCGGAGAGATATTCCTTCTCGGTGAGCCAGCCGCGCTCCTCCACGATCTCGCGGTGCATCAGCGCGATCTGGCCAGCAGGCCCGCCGAAGGAGAGAAGCCCGATCCGTGCCCACACCCGGAGTGCATCCGCGAAGGGGACCCCCGCCGGGGATGCCTTTGGATTGTCCATACGAACCAGTATAGTCCCGCTTATGTCCAAGTCGATCCATAGCCTTGCCGACCTTTATGACCTTTCGATAACACGGCTCTTCCTCACCGGGCCGCAGGCGATCCTGCGCATGGTGCTGATGCAGTCGGAGAGGGACCGTCAGGCGGGCCTCGGCACGGCGGGCTATGTCTCGGGCTATCGCGGCTCGCCCGTTGGCACGGTCGACAACCAGTTCCAGGCCGCGCGCAAGGTTTTGGAACCCCGCAACATCGTGTTCCAGCCGGGCCTCAACGAGGATCTCGCGGCAACCGCCTGCTGGGGCGCGCAGCAGGCCGAGATGCGGGGCGAAGGCAAGCATGATGGCGTCTTCGCGCTGTGGTACGGCAAGGGCCCCGGCGTCGACCGCACGGGCGACGTGTTCCGCCATGCCAACATGGCCGGCACCTCGCCCCATGGCGGCGTGCTGGCGATTGCGGGCGACGATCATTCGGGCGAATCATCCACCGTCGTCCACGCCAGCGATATCGCCCTGATGGATGCGATGATCCCCGTGCTCTCGCCCGCCGGCGTGCAGGAGATCATCGACTTCGGCCTGCTGGGGATTGCCCTGTCACGCCATGCGGGCGTCTGGGTGGGCCTCAAATGCGTGCATGACACGGTCGAATCCTCAGCCGTGGTGGAGGCGGGGCTGGATCGCGTGTCGCCTGTCTTCCCGTCCGAGCCCACGCCGCCACCTGGAGGCCTGTCGATCCGCCCCAGCGATGACCGCATCGTGCAGGAAGAGCGGCTGCACATGCACAAGCTGCCCGCAGTGAAGGCCTTCGCCCGTGCCAATGGGTTGAACCGCATCGTGATGGATGGCGGTGCGATCCCGAAGCTCGGCATCATCGCTGCGGGCAAGGCCTATCTCGATGCCGTCCAGGCGCTCGATGATCTCGGCATTGGTGAGGCGCGCGCGGCTGAACTTGGCATCCGTCTTCTCAAGATCGGCATGGTGTGGCCGCTGGAGCCGCAGGTCATCCGTGATTTCTCCAGGGGCCTCGAGACCATCATGGTGGTGGAGGAAAAGCGCTCCCTCATCGAGGCACAGCTCAGGGATATTCTGTATACGGATCAAAATCGCCCCGCCGTGATCGGCAAGATGGACGAGGAAGGCAAGACCCTCTTCGCGCCGCATGGCGTGCTGGAGCCCACCGAGATCGCCCGCGCCATCGCCCGCCGCATCGGTGACCGGGCCGTCACCAATTGCGCTGCAGCGCTTCAGGATGAATCGCGCGCCCGGAACCAGGCCGATCTCGTGGCGCGCGTTCCCTATTTCTGCGCGGGCTGCCCGCATAACTCCTCGACCGTGCTGCCTGATGGCGCGCGCGGCTATGCCGGCATCGGCTGCCACTGGCTGGCGCAATTCGTGCCCGGCCGCAAGACCGAGGGCGCCACGCACATGGGCGGCGAAGGGGCCAACTGGGTGGGCGAGGCGCCCTTCTCGACGCGTGCCCATGTCTTTCAGAACATAGGCGACGGCACCTACAACCACTCAGGGCTCATGGCGATCCGCCACGCCGTTTCGGTGGGTACCAACATCACCTACAAGATTCTGTTCAACGATGCCGTGGCCATGACGGGCGGACAGCGGAACGACGGCGGCCTCACCGTGGAGCAGATCGCCGCACAGATGCGCGCCATCGGCGTCGAGCGCATCGCGGTGGTCTCGGATGAGCCGGACAAGTATCCCTCACGCGCTGCATTTCCCGCCTATACCAGCTTCCAACACCGCAGCGAATTGCAGGCGCTGCAAACGGAGTTGATGGGGGTGAAGGGTGTTTCCGTCCTCATCTATGACCAAACCTGTGCCGCCGAAAAGCGCCGCCGCCGCCGCAAGGGCGAGTTCCCCGACCCCAACCGCCGCGTGATCATCAACGAGCTCGTCTGCGAGGGCTGCGGCGATTGCGGGGTGCAGTCCAACTGTGTGGCGATCCAGCCGGTCGAGACCGAGTTCGGCCGCAAGCGCCGCATCGACCAGTCAAGCTGCAACAAGGATTTCTCCTGCCTCAAGGGCTTCTGCCCCAGCTTCGTGACAGTCGAGGGTGGTGAGCTGGTTAAGGGAACCGGACAGGCTGTTGATGCCGCGCAGGTGCCGTTCCCCGTGATGCCGGAGCCCGTGCGGCCATCGCTCGAGAAGCCGTGGAGCATTCTCGTCTCTGGCGCCGGCGGCACGGGTGTGGTCACCATCGGCCACATCCTCGGCATGGCGGCGCACATGGAGGGCAAGGGTGCTGCACTGATCGATATGGTCGGCATCTCGCAGAAGAATGGCGCGGTCGTCACCCACCTGAAGCTTGCAGCGAAGCCGGAGCACATCGCTGCGGTGCGCGTGGCGCGTGGCTCCGCCGACCTGATCCTCGGCTGTGACCTTGTCACTACGGCCTCTGAGCGCATCCTCGCTGCGGCCTCGCGGCGCAAGACGGTTGCGGTGGTCAACAGCCATGAGGCGATGCCGGCGCACTTCACCCATGATGCCAATTTTGACGTGCAGGGCGGCGCGCTGACGCTGCGCATTGCTGCTGCGGTGAGGGAGCAGGGCCTCTCCGCCATCGATTCCTCTGGCATCGCGACGAAGCTTCTGGGCGATTCGATTGCCGCCAATCTCTTCACGCTGGGTTATGCCTGGCAGAAGGGCCTCGTCCCCATCTCGCGCGAGGCGATTGCGCAAGCGGTGACGCTCAATGGCGTTGCGGTGAAGATGAACCTCGCCGCCTTCGAATGGGGCCGCCGCGCTGCGGTGGACGAGGCTGCCGTGCGTGCGGTGATTGGCGCGCGCGTCGAGAAGAAGCCGGAGACGCTGGATGAGATCGTGGCGCGCCGTGTGGACTTCCTGAGCGGCTATCAGGACCAGGCCTATGCCGAAAGCTACCGCAGCTTCGTGGCCAGGGTGCGTACCGTGTCGGAGCCGCTCGCGCTCGCCGTGGCGCGCAATCTCTTCAAGCTGATGTCCTACAAGGACGAGTATGAAGTGGCGCGGCTTTATGCCGATGGCAGCTTCGCCGAAACCGTGACGCGCCAGTTCAAGGGCGATTACCGCCTCACCTTCCACCTCGCCCCGCCGGTGTTGGGGCGCAAGGACGCCTTCACCGGGAAACCCCTCAAGACCACATTCGGACCCTGGATGATGAGCCTCTTCCGTGTGCTCGCCAAGCTGAAGCGCCTGCGCGGCACGGCTTTCGACCCCTTCGGGCGCACGGCGGAGCGCCGCATGGAGCGCCAGCTCATCGCTGACTACCGCGCGCTCATCGAAAACCTGATTGCGCGGCCTGACATCGCGCGCTCGCCCATTGCCCTCGAACTGGCAGCACTGCCCGAAACCATGCGCGGCTTCGGCCATGTGAAGGAGGCCAATGTGGCGAAGGCGAAGGCACGCGAGAAGGAACTTCTCGCGGCGCTGTCCGGCGGGACCGCCATAGCCAAAGCGGCGGAGTGATCAGCCCTCGCGTGGCCTGATGCGGCCGATCACATTTGCGGCGATGCGCGCGGCGGTGAAGGCGGCGGTCTTCAGCTTGTCGCGCAAGGGCACGAATTCCACCATGCAGAAGCCGGCGATCCTGGCTTTCGTGGCAACGCCCGAGATCAGGTCCGTCACCTGCGTGAAGCTCAATCCGCCGGGGGAGGGATATGCAACCGCCGGCATCTGACTCGAATCCAGCGCATCGAGGTCGAGCGTGATCACGCAGTCGCTGTCTTCGGGAATGTGACTCAGCACCTCATCGATGCCCTTGTGGTGAATGACGCGCGAGGTGACGATGTGCGCCCCCCAGTTCAGCGCGTCGCGCACGTCCTGCTCGCGCGCGCTGCCAAGTCCTCTGGCGCCGGCCTGCACGATTCTCCAGACATGGTCATGCTCGGAAGCGCGCCGCATGGTTGAGGAGAAGCCCAGGTTTTCGCCGAAGCGGTCATTGCGCCAGTCGATGTGCGCATCGATCTGCAGGATGACAATGGCGGGCTGGTTCGAATAGGCGGCGATGAAGGGAATGGGAACGGAATCATCGCCCCCGAACATGATGGGCACCGCCCCCACATCGAGGATCGACCGCGTGGTGCTTTCGATCAGCGCGCGGTTGCCGGGCCCGTCCTTCGGCTTGGTCTTCAGGTTGCCGAGGTCGCAGATGGTCTGGCCATGCTTCAGCAGCGGGCCGCCTAGGTCCCAGTCCCAGTGTGTGAGCCATTCGGCATCTGGGTGAAGCGCGAGGCGGAAGGCATCCGGAGCGCCGCGGTGGACGCGGTTTTCGATGCCGGCGTAGGGCGTGCCGTGGGGCGCTCCGAAGATCGCGGCGGAGAAGCCCTGGGGCGATTGCGCGGAGACAGAGCCCATAAAGGGCGGAATGACGATGGGAGGAGGCATGGTGGAAATCTTATGTCTCATGCCGCGTACCTTTCGCAAGGTTCAGCGTGCCGCAGCGCGATGACCCGGGCCGGCGGCAGCACCAGATAGACCGTGATGACGCCGCCCGCCCCCTGTTCAACCGTGAGATCGCCCGAATGGAGCAGCGCGATGCGCTTGGCCACCGGAAGCGCAAGGCCCGTGAGCCGCCCGGCTTCCGTACGCGGCGCGAAGACGTCGCCCTCCGGCGGTGCATCCGCCATGCCGGTGACGGCCACTGCCGCACCTCCCTGCGGCGTTCGCAGCAGCCTGAGGAGGATGATGCTTCCCGCTGGGGCAAGGTCCGCCAGCCAAAGAACGATGTTGGCGATGGCGCCGCGGATCCGGGTGGGGTCGCAACGCAGTTCCAGCCCTTCGGCCAGCTTGGCGAGAATGGTGATGTCGGCCCGTTCCGCCGTGTCGCGGCAAGCCCAGAGCGCCGCTTCCACGAGTTCGGCGGCATCCGCCTCGCCCTGGACGAGGCTGAGCCGGCCCTGCTCATGCCGCGCGAAATCCTGCAGATCGGTGAGAAAGCGGTTGAGTTCTCCGCTGCTTTCGAGAATGTGCCGGCTGGCCAGGGCGGTTTCAGCGCCGTTCCCGCAAGTGAGGAACTCCGAAAACCCCTCGATGGCGGCGAGCCTTTCCCTGAGCGTGACCGCCACGCCCTCGATCAGGCGGAGTTCCGGGCGGGATAAGGATGGCCCGCTCGCCGCCGCCGGCATGAAGGACCGGGCCGCCGATGCCGCGATGGCGGCGAGTTTCCTGCCCAGTCGTGACATTCCAGGACACATCACCGGCTGCCGCCTTCCCGATTATCCGCCCAAGCCATAAGGAAATTCTCTGCATTATGATCTTCTGGCATTTTCAAGCCGTTAACGGCAGGGTAGTGACAGGTCCCGAGAATTGGCGGCTGAACAAGGACGGTTCTGGACAAGATGAATGTACTCCCCCCCGGTCATCCGCCATTCAAGGTGGGCAAGGTCGGCGTGCTGCTGATCAACCTCGGAACCCCCGAGGGCACCTCCTATTGGCCCATGCGGCGCTACCTGAAGGAGTTCCTGTCCGACCGGCGGGTGATCGAGGTGAACCAGGTGCTCTGGTGGGTGCTGCTGAATGGCATCATTCTCTCCACCCGCCCGAAGAAGAGCGGCCACGCCTATGAGCAGATCTGGAACAAGGAGCGGAACGAGTCGCCGCTCAAGACCATAACCCGCTCCCAGGCGGAGAAGCTGGCGGAGCGCTTCGAAAGTCTGCCTCAGGTTGTTGTCGACTGGGGCATGCGCTACGGCCTGCCACCCACCAATGAGCGCATCCAGGCGCTGAAAGACCAAGGCTGTGACCGCATCCTGCTGTTCCCGCTCTATCCCCAGTATTCGGCCTCGACCACAGCGACCGCGCTCGACAAGGCCTATGACGCGCTGAAATCCATGCGCTGGCAGCCCGCCATCCGCACCGTGCCGCCCTATTTCGACAATCCGGCGCATATCGAGGCGCTGGCCCGCTCGCTGGAACACCATCTCAAGATGCTGGAGTGGACGCCGGACCTGATCCTTGCCTCTTTCCACGGCCTGCCGAAGGATTATTTCATGGCGGGCGACCCCTACCACTGCCACTGCATGAAGACGGCCAGGCTTCTGGCGGAGCGCATGCAGCTGCCGCGCGAGAAGTTGAAGGTCGTCTTCCAATCGCGCTTCGGCAAGGCGGAGTGGCTGCAGCCCTATGCCCAGCAGACGGTGGAGGAACTTCCCGCCAAGGGTGTGAAGAAACTCCTGATGATCACGCCTGGCTTTGCCTCCGACTGCGTTGAAACGCTGGAAGAGGTGGCGATCGGCCTCAAGGAAACCTTCGAGGAGGCGGGCGGCGAGCACTTCTCCGTCGTGCCCTGCCTCAATGATTCCGAGCCCTCCATCACCATGATGGAAGAGATCGTGCGCAATGAACTCAAGGGCTGGCTGTGAAACACTTGACTTGGGGTGAAGACTGGCCCGAGATAATCCGAGGGTCGCGGCTGTCCCGGGAGCGGTGAAATGTCTGAAGGGCTTGGAATATTCGTCTTGATCGTCGTGGCGGTGGTGATCTTCTACCTGCTGCGCGCCATTCGCATGGTGCCTCAGGGGTATAACTATACAGTCGAGCGCTTCGGACGCTATATCCGAACGCTGGAACCGGGCCTGGGGCTCATCGTGCCCTTC
>JBEILC010000063.1:0-13514 GCA_040379425.1 Hyphomicrobiales bacterium | reverse complement strand
GCGCTTGGCGGGGTCGGCCTCGGTGGAGCGGCGGTTCATGCGCTTGAGCGAGAAGCCGTAGCAGGTGGGGTTTCCGGGCGGCGAGGCGACGCCTGAGACCTCCACATCCTCTACAGCACCAAACTGGCCGCGCAGCATGGTCTGGAACTGGCGAACAGCGCCCCGTTCCGCCAAACTGTTGAAAAGAACCGAGACATCGACGCCCGCACGGCCCAGCCAGCGGTCAATCGGCTCGCCCCTGGCCTGTTCCTCGCTGCCCAATTGGGCGCTGTCGAGGAAGGCGGCGTTGGCGGCGATGATGCGGCGGTCGAGGTCCGTCACCACGAAGGCCTCGGGCATGTCGCGCACCGCGTTCATGAGCTGGCCCTGCGCGCGGGAGACGACGATGCCGCTCTGGCCCGCGGCCACGGGCTGGAGGCGCATCAAATAGCAGGTGGCGCTGTCCTGCCGGAAGATGGTGGCGGAGAGCACCGCCTGATGATGGCCGCCGTCGAGCGTGAGGGCCACGTCATCCGCCCGGCCGGTGGTCTTGAGCGAGCTCAACACCGTTTCGACGCGCTCCTGGTCGGCGCCGTCGAACAGGCCCTGGAATTGCAGGCCCATCAATCTTTTCATGGGCTTGCCGACGAGGTTGGCGGCGGCCGCGTTGGATTCCATCACCCGCTGCGAGCGCGCGTCGACCACCACGATCGCTTCCGATGCGACCTGCATGAGGAGACGGTAACGCGTTTCCGCGTGGCGCAGGCGGGCGTATTCCTGCTCGATCGACTGTTCGGCGGCGAGCAAGCGCTGCTGGATGGCGGCGAGGCTCCGCATGTCGCGGCCGATGGCCACGAACTGGCCCTTCGCACCCGCCTTGAACAGTGCGTAACGCACTGGAATATCAGCCTCATTCGGGATCTGGTGGTTGATCTGGCGCCAGCGCGGGGGAAGACCCAGCGTGGCCTCCTGGATCATCTGCTCGATCTTGGGGCGGCTCTCGATGGTCGAGACATCGGCCCAGGCCCGTCCGGCCCAGCCGGGGGCGTTGAGGATCAGTAGCTCGGCGGTGGCGATGGCCTCGGCCACCAGCCCGTCCGGGGTGATCACCAGCGCGATGTCGGCCGCGGCCGAGAACAGCTGCGCGGCTTCCGCCGCTTCCAGCCGCGCGAGGAGCGCGGGGAGGCTGCTGGGGGCTGCTGTTTGCCCCTGCTGAGGGGTTGACACGCTTCTGAGGCTCACGGTCACGTCCTTTTCCGGCTTTGCGCCTGGGTATTCATGTCACGTCACCTCCGCGGTGGCGCACCAGCGCCGCGCCTGGGCAAGGGCATGCTGTGCGTCCACCGCCACGGCGTCCGCGTCGAGCGGGGGCGTGACCGGAACCGGTCCTGTGAGGCCAACACCACCAACGATGATTCGCACATTGCGGTTCCGCGATTGTGCACGGACCGCCGCGATAGCCTGCCGGAGTGCTGGAATCAAGCGCAGGCCGCTGACTGAAAAACCTATGAAATCATAATGATCGGCAGCGGCCAGCTGGCCTGCGGCCTGCTCTTCCGGCACCAGGACCAGCCGGACGTTCCAGCCGTCGCGCAGCAGGAGCTCCTCAACGATGCGCAATCCGAAGGTGTGGTGCTCGCCGGGGACGGGCATCAGCAGGGCGCGGCCGCGTTCGGTCAGGAGGCCGGTGGCCGGCGGCCGGAGCTGGCGCATCAGCCGCTGCATGCGGGAGAGGCCGAGCGTCACCTCGAGGAAGTTCGCCTCGTCATTGCACCATTTCTCGCCCAGGAGCCGCGCCGCCGGGGCCAAAAGGTCCAGCATCACCGATTCGGCGCTGACCCCGTCCGCCAACAGCTGCTCCATGAGCTGCCCCGCATCCACGTCATCCGCGCTGAAGCTCAAATGCGCAAACGTCTCCACCACCCCCGCAGGGATGCCGTGAACCAGGAATGAGGGCACATCGTTCACGAAATCACGCTCACCGCACAACCCGCTTCGCTCATACCGCCCGGCTACCGCTTGCCCCAAAAAAGACACGTTTGGACTCGGCGGAGACTCTGACTGCACTAGACATACTATGTACCAGATTTCTGACGTCAACAAGTATTGACACTCTACCGGTCGAGGTCTAGCCTTGTTGACAGGGCCACACTCCTTCACCCCGTCGCTAGCGGGAGTGAAACGGGTCCGGGAGAGCGAAAATGCAAGTGCTTCACCGCCAGCATGAAACCCGTACTGGGTTATACACGGAAGCCGAACGGCGCCGGCGGGATTCCTCCCCTTGGACCATGGTTCAGGCGATCCTTGCCCCCCTGCAGTTTCTCGTCTTCCTGATAAGCCTTGGCCTCGTGCTGCGCTCGCTGGCGACCGGCGAAGGCGTGCTCGCCGCCAATGTCTCGATCATCCTCAAGACGCTCATTCTCTACACCATCATGGTGACGGGTTCGCTGTGGGAGAAGGATGTCTACGGAAGATATCTCTTCGCCCCCGCCTTCTTCTGGGAAGACGTGGTGAGCTTTGTCGTCATCGCGCTCCACACGGCCTATCTCGTTTGCCTGCTGACGGGTGCGCTCGGCGAAACGGAGCTCTTGTTCCTCGCGCTCATTGCCTATGCCGCATATGTCATCAACGCCGCTCAGTTCCTGCTCAAGCTCCGTGCGGCGCGGCTGCAGGTCGAGGCCAATTCATGAACCTGCCCTTCCGCCCCGCCTCGCCTGCCAACGAAACCGGATGCGCCGACGCGCCGGTACTGCGCCAGCGTGGACAGCGCGAAGTCTTCTGCGGGCTGACGGGAATCGTCTGGCTGCACCGCAAGATCCAGGATGCCTTCTTTCTCGTCGTCGGATCGCGAACCTGCGCGCATTTGATCCAGTCGGCGGCGGGCGTGATGATCTTCGCCGAGCCGCGATTCGCCACTGCAATCATCGACGAGCGCGACCTTGCGGGCCTCTCCGAATTGGACAGTGAGCTCGACAAGGTGGTGAACCGCCTGCTCAAGCGGCGGCCTGACATCAAGATGCTGTTCCTCGTGGGCTCCTGCCCGTCCGAGGTCATCAAGCTTGACCTCAAGCGCGCCGCGGCGCGCCTGTCCCAAATTCATTCCCCGAAGGTCCGTGTGCTGAATTATTCTGGCAGCGGGATCGAAACCACATTCACCCAAGGGGAAGATGCCTGTTTAGCCGCGCTGGTACCCTTCTCCCCCCATCCAGCCTCCGGCTCTGTGCCCCCGCTCCTTGTGGCGGGGGCACTTTCCGATGTGGTAGAGGACCAGTTCCGGCGGATCTTCGCGGAGATGGGCGTACCCGACGTCGCCTTCCTGCCTGCACGTAATGCAGCCAGCATGCCGCCGGTGAGCCAAGGCATGAAGTACCTTCTGGCACAGCCGTTCCTGAACGATACAGCACGCGCTCTGGACGAGCGGGGCGCTACGCACATCCCCGCGCCCTTCCCGCTCGGCGCGGAAGGAACGACAGCATGGTTTGAGGCCGCCGGCGAAGCGCTTGGCATTTCCCGCGACAAGGTGAAGGCAGCAACCGAGGCCGGCCGCATCCGCGCCACGCTGGCGCTCAAACCGCATCTTGAAGCGCTGGCCGGAAAGCGGATCTTCTTCTTCCCCGACTCGCAGCTTGAGATTCCGCTGGCGCGATTCGTGTCCGAAGAACTGGGCATGGAGCCGATCGAGGTAGGCACGCCCTATCTGCAACGCCAGCATCTGGCACAAGAATTGGGCCGCTTGCCTGCCGGCACCGTTCTGAGCGAGGGTCAGGACGTCGAGAAACAGCTTGACCGCTGCCGCGAAGCAAAACCGGACCTCGTCGTCTGCGGTCTTGGCCTGGCCAACCCGCTCGAAGCCGAGGGCTTCACGACCAAATGGTCCATCGAACTCGTGTTCACGCCGATCCAGGGCTATGACCAAGCGGGCGATCTCGCGCGCCTGTTCTCTCGCCCCCTGGACCGGCAAATGCGGCTGGGGGTGTAGCCATGCAACTCACCCTCTGGACTTATGAAGGGCCGCCTCATGTCGGCGCCATGCGGATCGCCACCGCCATGAAGGGCCTCCACTACGTACTCCATGCCCCGCAAGGCGATACATATGCGGACCTGCTCTTCACGATGATCGAGCGACGGAGCGCAAGGCCGCCCGTCACATACACGACTTTCCAGGCACGCGATCTCGGCGGAGATACCGCAGAACTTTTCAAGACCGCTTGTTCCGATGCCTATGAGCGCTTCTCTCCGCAGGCCATGATCGTCGGAGCATCCTGCACGGCGGAATTGATTCAGGACGACCCAGGCGGTCTCGCAAAAGCCCTGGCACTGCCCATCCCCGTAATCCCGCTGGAGCTTCCTTCCTACCAGAAGAAAGAAAACTGGGGGGCATCGGAAACCTTCTATCAGATCGTACGCAACCTGTGTGTCCCACGGGCACCAGAAGCGGAGTTCAATCCACGGTCCTGCAATATTCTTGGCCCCACTGCTCTCGGCTTCAGGCACCGCGACGACCTCGCGGAGATTGCCGGGCTCCTGGCGAAGCTGGGGATCAGCGTCAATGTCATGGCGCCGCTCAACGCGACACCGGACCACATCCGCCGCATTCCGCAAGCTGCATTCAACGTGGTGCTTTATCCGGAAACTGCGGAGGCGGCCGCGCGCTGGCTGGAACGGAACTGCAAGCAGCCGATGACGACCATCATGCCAATCGGCGTCTCGGCGACACGGGAGTTCGTGACGCAAGTGGCAGCACTTGCTGGAATCGATCCCTCGAAGGTTCTGGAAGAACAAGCTTCACGCTTGCCGTGGTATTCCCGCTCGGTCGATTCGACCTATCTGACAGGCAAGCGTGTCTTCATCTTCGGCGATGCCAGCCACGCGCTCGCGGCGGCGCGGATGGCCAAGGAGGAGCTGGGCTTCGACGTTGTGGGGCTTGGCACATACAGCCGCGAGTTCGCACGGCCAGTGCGCGAAGCCGCAGCGAAGCTTGGACTCGAAGCGCTTATCACCGATGACTATCTCGAAGTCGAAGCAAAAGTGGCCGAACTGCAGCCCGAACTCGTACTCGGCACGCAAATGGAGCGGCATATCGCAAAGAAGCACGGCGTGCCCTGCGCGGTGATTTCGGCTCCCGTGCATGTGCAGGATTTCCCGGCGCGCTACTCGCCTCAAATGGGCTTCGAGGGCGCCAATGTGATCTTCGACAGCTGGGTCCACCCTCTGATGATGGGCCTTGAGGAACACCTCATCCACATGTTCCGCAACGACTTCGAATTCAATGACAAGGCTGCCCCCTCTCACCTGGGCCATGGTTCAGCCCGCCCGACCGAGATTGCACAGGAGACTAAGTCCGGCGGCTGGGCCCCGGAAGCAGAGAAGGAATTGCAGAAAGTACCGTTCTTCGTGCGCGGCAAGGCGCGCCGTAACACGGAACGTTTCGCTGCCGAGCGCGGCCTCACCCTTATCACCGTAGAGACGCTGTACGATGCCAAAGCACACTACAGCCGCTAGCATGCCGATGCGCGTAACGATCGTGACCCTCGACAATCATTTGACGGGTGCAGTCGGACGCGTGCGGGGACAGTTGGCGCGGGAAGCGCCAGGGCTTGAACTTACGGTTCACGCTGCATCGAACTGGGCTACCAACGCCGACTCGCTCGATGCCTGCATCAAGGACATCGGCAGCGCAGATATCGTGATCGCCACCATGCTGTTCATGGAAGACCACATTCAGGCGGTGATGCCCGCGCTCGCGGCACGGCGCGAAAGCTGCGACGCCATGGTCTGCTTCATGTCGGCGGGCGAGGTGATCAAGCTCACGCGGCTCGGCCGCTTCAGCATGGGCGGCAGCCAGGGTACCCTTGTAAACCTGCTGAAAAAACTGCGCGGCGCAAAGACAAACAACGCTACGGAAAGAGCTTCCGCAGGCGAAAAGCAATTGGCAATGCTGAAGCGCATTCCCAAGATCCTGCGCTTCATTCCTGGCTCTGCACAGGATGTGCGGGCGTATTTCCTCGCAATGCAATACTGGCTTGCGGGCTCTGAAGAGAACATCGGCAATCTCGTGCGTTTCCTCGTGGCAAAGTTCGCCGATGGCCCGCGCAAGGGTTTACGCCTGACCGTGCGATTTGAGGACCCGAAGACTTATCCCGAAGTTGGCGTTTACCACCCGCGGTTGCCAGGCCGCATGAGCGAGACTGCCGACAAGCTCCCTTCCCCGCCGACGGTTCGCAAGGGAACGGTCGGCTTGCTGCTCATGCGCTCCTACGTGCTTTCGGGTGACACGGCCCATTATGACGGTGTGATCGCGGCCTTCGAATCCAGAGGGCTGAAGGTCATCCCGGCCTTTGCAACCGGGCTGGACCAGCGGCCCGCCATCGAACGCTTCTTCATGAAGAGCGGACTGCCGGTGATCGACGCACTCGTATCGCTCAGCGGCTTCTCCCTCGTCGGGGGACCTGCCTACAACGACGCTAAGGGAGCCGAGGAGATTCTGGCTCGTCTCGACGTGCCCTACATTGCCGCACAGCCCGTTGAATTCCAGACCCTCGAGGAATGGGAAGGCTCCGAACGCGGTCTGCACCCGATCGAAACCACCATGATGATCGCCATTCCGGAACTTGACGGCGCCATGGGCGGCGTGGTTTTCGGCGGACGGAGCGGGCTCGACCAGGGCGACCGCGGCATGCGCGTCCATGCCGAGCGCGCGGCGATGCTTGCGGCACGTGTCTCTAAGCTCGTCGCCCTCAGGCAGGCGGAGAAAGCAGAGCGCAAGGTCGCAATCGTCATTTTCAATTTCCCGCCCAACGCCGGGGCCACCGGCACAGCTGCCTTCCTCTCCGTCTTCGAGTCGCTGTTCAACACGATGAAGGCGATGAAGGCCGATGGCTACACCGTCAGCCTTCCCTCCTCGGTTGATGACCTGCAAGCCCGTATCCTCAAAGGCAATGCCGAACGCTTCGGCAGCGACGCCAATGTTGTCCACCGCATTCCAGCAGATGAGCATGTGCGGCGCGAGACCCATCTGAACGAGATCGAAGCGCAATGGGGACCGGCTCCCGGGCGCCAACAGGCGGATGGTTCCAGCATTCATGTCCTGGGTGAGCGTTTTGGCAATGTCCTGGTCGCCGTGCAGCCGGCCTTTGGCTACGAAGGCGACCCAATGCGGCTGCTGTTCGAGAAGAGTTTCACGCCCACCCATGCCTTCTCGGCCTTCTACCGTTACCTGCGCGAGGATTTTGCCGCGCATGCCGTTCTACATTTCGGAACGCATGGCGCGCTGGAGTTCATGCCGGGCAAGCAGTCAGGCCTCTCAGCCCAGTGCTGGCCGGACCGACTGATCGGCGACATGCCGAACCTCTAGCTGTATGCCGCGAACAATCCCTCGGAAGGTACGATCGCCAAGCGGCGCTCCGGCGCAACGCTCGTCAGCTACCTGACGCCCCCGCTTGCACAGGCTGGACTCTATCGCGGGCTAGTGGACCTCAAGTCTTCGATCGGACGCTGGCGGGGGCTGGAGCCCGACGCGCCGGAGCGGCATGATCTTGCCCTTCTCGTCCAGGCGCAAGCCGCCCAGGTC
Organism: Hyphomicrobiales bacterium; assembly: GCA_040379425.1. Lineage (GTDB taxonomy): Bacteria > Pseudomonadota > Alphaproteobacteria > Rhizobiales > Aestuariivirgaceae > Aestuariivirga. The sequence continues at coordinate 5,965 of JBEILC010000063.1, read as the reverse complement.
AATCTGTCCGAGGCAGAGCCTTGCTGGGATACGCCAGACAATCGCGTGCAGGATCTGCAGCAACGCATACTTGAACTTGAGTATACACTCATTCCGCACGGCCTACACGTGGTCGGTGAGGCCATGAGCGCCGAGGCACGGCGCGAGACGCTGGCCAGCATGGCGGAAGCCGACAGCCAGCCCGACCTTGCCCGGCTGGACAAGCTCTTGTCTGAAGATCACGAGATTACAGGTCTGCTGCGGGCACTCGACACACGCTTCATCAGGCCGGTTACGGGCGGTGACCTGATCCGTTCGCCGGACATTATGCCCACGGGGCGCAACATTCATGGCTTCGACCCATTCCGCATCCCCTCTGCTTTTGCATTGCGGGACGGCGCACGCCAGGCGGCGTTGCTGATCGACACGCATGTATCGTCTGGCAGGCCGCTGCCTGAGACAGTGGCGCTGGTGCTGTGGGGCACCGACAATCTCAAGAGCGAGGGCGGACCGATTTCGCAGGCTCTCGCACTTCTGGGCGCTGCGCCCCGCTTCGACAGTTTCGGACGGCTGTGCGGCGCGATCCTGCTGCCCCTGGCAGAAATCGGGCGTCCCCGCATCGACGTGATGCTCACGCTGTCAGGCATCTTCCGGGACCTCCTTCCGTTGCAGACACGGATGCTGGCAGAGGCCTGCTGGCTGGCGGCCTCGGCGGATGAGCCTGAGGACATGAACTTCGTCCGCAAGCATACGCTAGCGCACATGAAGGCGCATGACTGCGACCTCGAAACGGCAGCGCTTCGCGTCTTCAGCAATGCCGATGGCGCCTATGGGTCCAACGTCAACATGCTGGTCGACAGCGGGCGCTGGGAAGATGAAGACGAGCTGGGCGACATGTTCTCCAAGCGTAAGTCATTCGCCCATAGCCGCAATGGACAGGCCGCGCAGCAATCACAGCTCATGGCCTCCGTTCTCTCAGGCGTCGACCTTGCATATCAGAACCTCGAGTCGGTTGAACTCGGCGTAACGACTGTCGATCACTATTTCGACTCTCTCGGCGGCATCGCCAATGCTGCGGAAAAGCAGCGGGGCAACGCGGTGCCGGTTTACATCGGTGACCAGACGCGCGGCACCGGCGTGGTTCGCACCCTTGCGGATCAGGTGGCGCTCGAGGCCCGCACCCGCGTGCTGAACCCGAAATGGTACGAGGGCATGCTGAAGCATGGGCATGAGGGCGTGCGCCACATCGAATGCCACTTGACCAACACCGTTGGCTGGTCGGCCACCACCGGACAGGTCGCCCCGTGGGTCTACCAGGAGTTCAGCGAGACTTACGTTCTCGACGAAGCCATGCGCGACCGGCTGGCGGCGCTGAACCCCAAGGCAGCGGTCAAAGTTGTGAACAGGCTTCTGGAAGCGCAGCGGCGCGAGTTCTGGTCGCCTGACGCGGAAACACTGGCAGCGCTGCAGCGCGCCGGAGAAGAACTTGAAGATAAACTCGAAGGCATCGGAGTTGAGGTAGCGGCATGACACTCGTAATTGACAGAAAGCCCAAGCCGCGCATCAGTCCGCGCGGAGACGGCGAAGGCAGCGTACAGGTTCATCTGGACCCCACCGAGTTGATCGGCACGGCCAAGGTATTCTCGGTCTATGGCAAGGGCGGCATCGGGAAGAGCACAACCTCTTCCAACCTCTCGGTTGCTTTCTCGAAACTGGGGAAACGCGTGCTGCAGATCGGTTGTGATCCCAAGCACGACTCGACCTTCACGCTGACCAAGAGCCTTGTTCCTACGGTCATCGACATCCTTGAGCAGGTGGATTTCCATTCGGAAGAACTCCGGCCTGAGGACTTCGTGTTCCAGGGTTACAATGGCGTGATGTGCGTCGAAGCGGGTGGCCCCCCGGCAGGCACCGGTTGTGGGGGTTACGTGGTCGGTCAGACCGTGAAGCTGCTGAAGGAGCACCACCTGCTCGAAGATACGGATGTCGTCATTTTCGACGTGCTGGGTGATGTGGTTTGTGGCGGTTTTGCTTCTCCCCTTCAACATGCTGACAGGGCCTTGATCGTTACCGCCAATGACTTCGACTCGATCTTCGCCATGAACCGCATTGTCGCGGCCATCAACGCGAAGGCAAAGAACTATGGTGTCCGCGTCGGCGGCGTCATCGCCAACCGCTCCAAAGACACGGACCAGATCGACCGCTTTGCCGATGCAACGGGCTTGAAGCGGATCGCTCACCTCCCGGACGTTGATGCGATCCGGCTGAGCAGGCTCAAGAAGTCGACACTCTTCGAGATGCCCTCTTCTCCCGAAGTGGATTATGTCCAGCAGGAATACATGCGGCTTGCCGCACAGCTTTGGGCTGGCTCGGAGCCCTGCGAGGCGCGCTCCATGAAGGACCGCGACATCTTCGACTTCCTCGGATTTGACTGATGAGCAACAGCTACCTCAATCGGCGCGAAGAGATCGAAACCTATTTCGACAAGACGGCGGCTGCCACCTGGCAGAAGCTGACCTCGGACGCGCCGGTGAGCGGTATCCGCGCTACGGTACGAGCCGGGCGTGACCGGATGCGAGCGACCCTCCTCTCCTTCCTGCCGGACGATCTCCGCGGAGCGCGCATTCTCGATGCCGGCTGTGGCACGGGTGCACTTGCCGTCGAAGCGGCAAAGCGCGGCGCTGACGTGCTGGCGGTCGACATTTCCCCCACGCTGATCGGAATCGCGCGAGAGCGTGTGCCAGACACGCTTGGGTCTGGCCGCGTTCACTTTGTCGCGGGTGATATGCTGGACAAGAAGCATGGCCGCTTCGACCATGTCGTCGCCATGGACTCGCTCATCCACTACAGCCTTACGGACATGGTCGGCATGCTGGCGCGGCTTTCGGAGATGAGCCTTGGCGGCATTCACTTCACCTATGCGCCGAGGACCCCAGCGCTTGCGGCCATGCATGTGGTGGGCAAGATCTTTCCGCGCAGCGACCGTTCACCCCGCATCGTGCCGCATGCGACGGCGGCGCTCTTCAAGCGCATCTCGCGCGATGAAGCCCTGCTGGACTGGCATGTTGGACGCAACGAGCGGGTCTCGAGCGGTTTCTACATCTCCCATGCGCAGGAACTGAAGCACGCATGAGGATGCTCAACCAGGCAATCGTGAAAGGTTTGCAGTCCCTGGGACCGCGCTTCCTGCCCTTTGCCGATGCCGCGACCAAGGACCTGCCGCTTAGCCGCCTGCTGCGGCTGTCGCTGTTCCAGGTCTCGGTCGGCATGGCGATCGTGCTGCTGACGGGTACCCTCAACCGCGTCATGATCGTGGAACTCGGCGTTCCCGCCTGGATCGTCGGCCTCATGGTGGCGCTACCGATTGTCTTCGCACCGTTTCGCGCACTGATCGGCTTCAAGTCGGACACGCATCGCTCCATGCTGGGCTGGCGGCGGGTGCCTTACATCTGGTTTGGCACGATGATGCAGTTCGGCGGATTTGCCATCCTGCCCTTCGCGCTGCTCGTGCTGACGGGTAATGGCCACGGCTCCGCAATGTGGGGCCAGATCGGCGCGGCGCTCGCCTTCCTGCTGGTAGGCGCGGGGGTTCACACGACGCAGACGGCCGGGCTCGCACTCGCCAATGACCTCGCCTCACCCGAGACACGCCCTCGCGTGGTGGCACTTCTCTATGTGATGCTGCTCCTGGGCATGGTGGTGAGCGCGCTGGTGTTTGGTACGCTCCTGCATGACTTCAGCGCCGTCGAACTCATCCAGATCATCCAGGCAGTGGCGGTCATCACGGTGGTCCTCAACGCCGTGGCCATGTGGAAGCAGGAGGCGCGGAACCCACAGCTCACCGATCCCAGAGCGCCGCGCACCACATTCGCGGAAGCCTGGAAGAACTTCAGCAAAGCCGGCCGGGCGCAGCGGTTGCTGGTGGCCGTTGGACTTGGAACTGCTGCCTTCAGCATGCAGGACATCCTGCTCGAACCCTTTGGCGGCCAGGTCTTTGGCATGAGCGTGGGTCAGACGACATGGCTCACCGCGACATTGGCAGCGGGAACGCTGGTGGGTTTTGCCATCGCGGCACGGCAGTTGGGCCGTGGCGGCGATCCCTATCGCGTCGCTTCACTCGGCATTCTGGCCGGAATTGCGGCCTTCGCTGCCATTATCTTCGCGCCACTGTTGGAAGCGCCTTCACTGTTCCAGACGGGCGCGTTCTTCATCGGTCTTGGGGGCGGGCTGTTTTCGGTGGGCATGCTCACCGCCGCGATGGATCTCGCCTCGAGCGGCTCTGGTACAATGAGTGGCTTCGCACTCGGCGCCTGGGGTGGCGTACAGGCGACCGCCGCAGGTCTTGCCATCGGGTTCAGCGGCGTGCTGCGCGACCTCGTTTCGGGACTGGCGGAAAGGGGCGCATTGGGCGACGCCTTTTCAGGGCCTGCCGGCAGCTATGTCGTCGTCTACCAGATCGAGATTGTGCTTCTGTTCGCAACCCTTGCCGTGATCGGCCCGATGGTCCGCTCCGGCAGCAACCGCAATGCCACAAGGCAGCCGGGCTTCGGCCTCGCTCATTATCCAGGCTGATTGAGGAGAATCACCATGTCTGCAGCCTTCACCCAATACATCGACGTCGCTCAGGTGGTGCTCTACCTGTTCTGGGGTTTCCTTGCGTACATAATCTATTACCTCCACCAGGAGAACAAGCGCGAGGGCTACCCGCTCGAGAACGAACGTTCGGCCCACATCACGGTACAGGGCTGGCCGCCGGTGCCCGCCCCCAAAGAGTATCTCCTCGCCGATGGCTCCAAGGTCTATGCGCCGCGCGCTGAGCCCTATGATGCAAGGCCGGTGAAGGCGACTCCGATCGGTCCATGGCCGGGCGCGCCTCTTGAACCCGATGGCGACCCGATGGTCGATGGCGTTGGGCCCGCCTCTTATGCAGAGCGTCTCGACATTCCGGATGCCACTGTCCATGGCACGCCGAAGCTCGTGCCCCTCCGCAAGGCGGAAGGCTGGCACATTGAGGAGCGTGATCCTGATCCGCGCGGCATGCCGGTTATCGGCGCCGACGGAAAGCAGGGCGGTACAGTAAAGGACGTATGGGTCGATGTTGCCGAATACATCATGCGGTATCTCGAGGTTGAGGTGACGGACAAGCAGGGCAACACCCGCAACGTGCTGCTGCCCACCACGCTCTCCCGCATCTGGGCATCGAAGAACCGTGTCGAAGTGAAGTCGATCACCTCGAAGCAGTTCACCAAGGTGCCGGGCATCCGCAATCCCGATGTCGTGACGAGGCTTGAGGAAGACCGCATCTGCGCCTTCTATTCAAGCGGCCACCTCTACGCCACGCCCGAGCGCGCGGAGCCGCTGGTATGAGTGCGCACCACGACGATTTCGATTTCGAGCCGGTTCGCGGCTTGCCGCAGGTGCTGCCGAAGGGTGAGCGCATGCTTTGGCAGGGCGCCCCGCGCTGGCAGGACCTGGCCGTGCACGCTTTCCATGCGCGCAAGGTGATCTGGTACTTCGTTGCGATCGCCGTGGTTCAAGGCCTGTTCCGTTATGCGGAGGGCCAGGCTTTGGCCCAGGCCGTAAGTCCGTTCCAGTGGCTCGCTCCCACAGGGATGTTCCTTGCTGCGGTCCTCACGGGACTGGCGATCCTCAGCGCCCGCACAACGGTCTATACTGTTACAAACAAGCGTCTCGTCATGCGTCTGGGCATGGCGCTGCCGGTAACAGTCAATCTTCCCTTCAGCCAGATCGACGGCGCATCGCTCCGGCTGTTCTCCAATGGCTCAGGTGACATTCCGCTGAAGCTGACAGCCAAGGAACGCGTCGCGTTTCTTCTGCTCTGGCCGCATGCACGGCCTTTCCACTTCGCCAAGCCGCAGCCCTGCCTGCGCTGCATTGCAAACGCGGATCAGGTGGCAGGGCTCCTCGCCGCGGCTCTGGCGGGAACGGCCACACCAGCCCTCACAGATATCTCGGCCAGCCGGGC
>JBEILC010000062.1:0-13546 GCA_040379425.1 Hyphomicrobiales bacterium | reverse complement strand
TGCATGCCCCGGCACTGCGCGGCCACTTTGCGACCATTGAACAGCTGCGCTATCCGATCGGCATCCTGCTCCTCACCCTCGGCGTGCTGTTCTGCCACCGGGTGCTTCCAGCGAAGTCCCGCAGCGTGCTGGCGTTGCTGCCAGGCGTCGTGCTCACCGTGGCGGTGTGGGTGATCATGTCGTCCGCCTTCTCGATCTATCTGGTCAATTTCAATACCTTCGCCTCGACCTATGCTTCGCTCTCCGGCATCTTCGCGGCCATGTTCTTCGTCTATATGGCAGCCCTGGTGCTGATTCTGGGCGGTGAGGTGAACCGCGTGCTCGAAGTCCGCCGCATCATGCGCAGGCAGCGCGCCGGGGACCGCGAGGTTGACGAGGTCTAGGCAACGGCCTTGGCGTGGGTGTGAGACTCTCCGAAATCCCGCGCGCCAGATAGCGGCAGTTGCGGGGGAAAGCCCCGGCGTGATAGGTGGCCCCAATCAGTCTTTGAGGGGCCAATCGCCAGATGTCGAAGCAGAAGGTCAAGAAAGTCGTCCTCGCCTATTCGGGAGGGCTCGACACATCCATCATCCTGAAGTGGCTGCAGACCGAATATGGCGCCGAAGTCGTCACCTTCACGGCAGACCTTGGCCAGGGCGGCGAGCTCGAGCCCGCCCGCAAGAAGGCTGAGATGCTGGGCATCAAGGAAATCTATATCGAGGACCAGCGCGAGGAATTCATCCGCGACTTCGTCTTCCCGATGTTCCGCGCCAATGCCGTCTATGAGGGCGTCTACCTGCTCGGCACCTCGATCGCGCGGCCCCTCATCGCCAAGCGGCTGATCGAGATCGCGGCGGAGACGGGTGCGGATGCCATCGCCCATGGCGCCACCGGCAAGGGCAATGACCAGGTGCGCTTCGAGCTCACGGCTTACGCGCTGAACCCCGACATCAAGGTCATCGCCCCCTGGCGCGAATGGAGCTTCAATAGCCGCACGGACCTGATCGAGTTCGCCGAGGCGCATCAGATCCCCGTCGCCAAGGACAAGCGCGGCGAGGCGCCCTTCTCGGTCGACGCGAACCTGCTGCACTCCTCTTCCGAGGGCAAGGTGCTGGAAGACCCCTGGCAGGAGCCACCCCCTTACGTCTACCAGCGCACCATTGCGCCGGAAGATGCGCCGGACAAGGCGACCTATATCGAGATCGAATTCCTGAAGGGCGATCCCATCGCCATCGACGGCAAGAAGATGTCGCCCGCCACGCTCTTCACCGAGCTGAACCGGCTGGGCCATGACAATGGCATCGGCCGGCTCGATCTCGTCGAGAACCGCTTCGTCGGCATGAAGTCCCGCGGTGTCTATGAGACGCCGGGCGGCACCATCCTCTCCGTCGCCCACCGCGCGATGGAGACGCTGACGCTGGACCGTGAGGCGGCGCACCTCAAGGACAGCTTCATCACGAAATATGCCGAGCTCGTCTATTACGGCTTCTGGTTCTCGCCGGAGCGCGAGATGCTGCAGGCCGCGATCGATTTGTCCCAGGAGCATGTCGAAGGCACCGTGCGTCTCAAGCTCTACAAGGGCAATGTCATCGTGGTAGGGCGCAAGTCGCCGAAGTCGCTCTACAAGGACGCGCTCGTCACCTTCGAGGACGACCGCGGCGCCTATGACCAGAAGGATGCGGCAGGCTTCATCCGCCTCAACGCGCTGCGGCTCCGCACGCTGGCCGCCAGAAAACGCAACAGCTGAACGGGAGGCACGTCATGTCCATTGCAGTCTTCGGCAGCATCAACATGGATGTGACGGCATACATGCACCGCCTGCCGAAGCCCGGCGAGACGCTGCAAGGCAAGGAATACAAGCTGGGGCTCGGCGGCAAGGGCGCCAACCAGGCCGTCGCGGCGCGAAAGCTCGGCAGCGATGTCGCCTTCATCAGCCGCATCGGCAATGATGACTTCGCCAAGCCCGCAGAGCGAGAGCTGGCCTCCTATGGTGTCGATCTCTCGCTTGTCGGCAAAGACGACGAGGGTGCAACTGGCATCGCCATTATCAATGTCGGCGAAGGTGGCGAGAACTACATCTCCCTGATCGGCGGCAGCAATCTGCGCGTCGACGGGAGCGATGTCGCGCGCGCGAGGCCTGCACTGGAAAAGGCCAAGGTGCTGCTCTTGCAGCTCGAAGTGCCGCTCTCGGCCTCGCTCGCCGCGGCGGCGATCGTCAAGGCGCATGGCGGCACGGTTATCCTCGATCCCGCGCCCGCGCCTGAGGGCGGCCTTTCCGCCGATGTGCTGAAGGCGATCGATATCATCACGCCCAATGAGACAGAGGCAGGCCTCATCCTTGGCTGGCAGCCGCAATCGCCGGAAGAAGGGCTGAAGGCCGCGAAGGACCTCCGCGCCAGGGGTGTGGGAACCGCCGTCGTCAAGCTCGGGGGCAAGGGCCTCGCGGTTGCCGGGCCGGGGGTGGAAGCCATCATCCCGGCCTTCAAGGTGACGCCCATCGACACGGTCGCGGCGGGCGACAGCTTCAATGGCGGCCTTGCCCATGCGCTGGAGCAGGGCAAGCCGCTCGAGGCAGCACTGCGCTATGCCGCCGCCTGCGGCGCGCTCTCGACCACCAAGAAGGGGGCCTCCGCCGCGGCACCGCTCAAGGCCGAGGTCGAGGCGTTCCTGGCGAAGGCCTAATTCGGAATCCGCATCGTCAGCGTGCCGTCGACCACCATGTTGGCGCCGGACACGAAGCTTGCGCGCGCACTCGACAGGAAGACCACCATGTCGGCGATCTCCTCGGGCCTCGCCATCCGTCCCATGGGATTGTCCTTGAGGCTTCGCGCGTAGCCTTCGGGGTCCTCCTGCTTCACCCGGTCCCAGAAGCCGCCTTCGAAGAAGGTCGTGCCGGGCGACACGATATTGGCCCTGATTCCGCGTGCCGCCACGTGCCGGGCGAGCGACTTCATGTAGAAGAAGAGGGCTGCCTTCATCGTGCCATAGGCGGCTGATCCGTAACCGTAATCCTCCGACCCTGAGATCGAGGAGATTGCCACGATCGATCCGGCGCCTGATTTCTCAAGAAAGGGCAGCGCGGCTTCGCAGGCATTGCGCGTGTGCATCAGGTCGATCTCGAAGGCCTGGCGGAAGGCCTCCTCGCTTGCGCCATCGGCAAGTGCCGAGGCGTTGCAGACGAGGATGTCCAGGCCGCCCAATTCCGCGGCACTGGTCTTCACAAAGCTTTCGAGTGCCGGTTTGTCACTCACGTCCAATGCCGCGCCGAAGGCGTTGACGCCGGACGCCTTGAGCGCGCCCACGGTCGCTGCAACGGACTTCGCTTCACGTGCGCAGACGGCGACATGGGCACCCTCCGCCGCAAGGCCGAAGGCGATGGCGCGGCCGATGCCCTTGGTTCCGCCCGTCACCAGCGCGCGCTTGCCCTGGAGTCCCAGGTCCATGTCAGTTCACCTTCGTCGTTGCCGGGTCCCAGCCCTTGGGCTCCGGATATTGGGGGTTCATCTCTTCCAGCGTTTCCCGGACGATACGGGAGATCGCGGCGTTGCGCACCCAGTTGCGGTCTGCGGGGATCACATGCCAGGGCGCATGCGCCGTTGAGCAGCGGGTGAGGGCGGTCTCATAAGCCGCCATGTACTCGTCCCACAGCTTGCGGTCCTCGAGGTCAGCCGGGTTGAACTTCCAGCGCTTCTCCGGCCGCTCGATACGTTCCTTCAGGCGCACGGCCTGCTCCTCCTTCGAGATGTGCAGCATGAACTTCAGGATCTTGGTGCCATTGTCGGTGAGCATCTTCTCGAAGGCGTTGATCTCGTCATAGCGGCGTTCAATGGCTTCGGGGCTGGCGTAGCCCTTCACCTTCCCCACCAGCACATCTTCATAATGAGAACGATTGAAGATGCCGATGAAGCCGCGGGGCGGGCAGACCTTGTGGACGCGCCAGAGATAGTCCTGTGCCAGTTCATCCGCCGTCGGCACCTTGAAGGGCGCCACCCTCACGCCGATGGGGCCGCAATGGTTGAACACGGCGCGCACCGTGCCGTCCTTGCCGGAACAGTCGATGCCTTGAAGCACCACGAGCAGCGCCCGCTTTCCCTCGGCGAACAGCCTGTCCTGCAGGGCATCGATGGCGGCGGCATCCTCCGCGATCTGGGCCTTGGCGGAGTCCTTGTTGGTGAAGCCGTTTGCATCACGCGGGTCGCGCTTTGGGAGCTTGAAGGACTTGCCCGGCGGTACGATGTAGCTGTCTGCTGTCCTTGCCATTGCGACTTTCTCCCCCGAGCCCAAGTTTCGCGCCATTTTGTCATGTCAACGTCGTGAATGCACCCCGGCCCGCCCCTTGAAGCGGGGGCAGGCGTAGCCTATCCCTGTGTCAAACCAGTTCTTTTCCAGGAATACCGCAATCGTGACCCATTCCAACCAGGCCCAGATGGCCGCTGCCGCCTACCGCCTTCCCGCCATGGACATGGATTTCCTGCTGGGTGACACGACTCGGGGACTGAGGTTCCAGCTCGAATACCAGAAGGCGGAGGAGCACCTGCGCAAATGGGGTGTCGCCACCACGGTCATCGTCTTTGGTTCGGCCCGCGTGCCGGAGAATGACGCCAAGGGCTGGTATGGCGCGGCGCGTGAATTCGCGCGCATCTGTTCCGAAGAGGGCGGCGCCAAGCTGGAGCACAATGGCCCCCGCCATAACGTGATCGCCACCGGCGGCGGCCCAGGCATCATGGAGGCGGCGAACCGTGGCGCCCATGATGTGGGCGCACCTTCGGTCGGCTTCAACATCACGCTCCCCATGGAGCAGGAGCCCAATGCCTATTCAACACCGGACCTGACCTTCCGCTTCCACTACTTCGCCATGCGCAAGATGCATTTTGCGATCCGCGCCTCCGCACTCGTGGTGTTCCCCGGCGGCTTCGGCACCATGGATGAATTGTTCGAGATCCTCACATTGCGCCAGACCGGCAAGATGGACGACGAATTGCCTGTCGTGCTCTATGATTCGAAATTCTGGAAAGGCCTCATCAACTTCCAGCAGTTCGTGGAAGCCGGAATGGTGAGCAAGCCTGACCTTGATCTTTTCGGCTTTGCCGACAGCCCGCGCGAGGCCTGGGAATTGTTGCTGCAACGCGGCCTCAAAGTACCGGGAGTTTGAACATGTCCGTCCGACTGACCTTCCACGGCGCTGCCCGCACCGTCACCGGTTCCTGCTACCTGATCGAGACGGAGCGCGCGCGGGTGCTGGTCGATTGCGGCATGTTCCAGGGCTCCAAGACCGAGCGCGAGTTGAACTACCGCGCCTTCCCCTTCCAGCCGCAAACCCTCTCCTCCGTGCTGCTGACCCATGCCCATATCGACCATGCGGGACTGCTGCCGAAGCTCGTGAAGCATGGATATGAAGGCCGCATCCACTGCACCGTGGCGACCGTCGATCTCTGCGGCATCATGCTGCCGGATTCGGGCTCGATCCAGGAAATGGAAGTGAAGCAGCTGAACCAGCGCCGCCTGAAGCGGGGCGAGAATGAGGTCGAGCCGATCTACACGCTGGAAGATGCGATGGCGGCGCTTGAGCATTTCGAGGGCCACGCCTTCGAGACCTGGATCACGCCCGCACCCGGCATCAGGGCGCGCTTCTGGAACGCCGGCCACCTGCTGGGTTCCGCTTCGATCGAAGTTGAGGTCGAACAGCCAGCAAGCAAACCATTGCGCCTGTTGTTCTCCGGTGACCTCGGCCCCGACAACAAGATGCTGCACTTCGATCCGGAAGCGCCCGCCAACTTTGATTTCGTTGTTTGCGAGTCGACCTATGGCGGGCGTGACCGCTTCGAGCGCAGCGAGGAGGGCCGCCGCGAGATACTGGCGCGCGAGGTCTCCGCGGCGGCGAAGAAGAAGGGAGCTCTTCTCATCCCGTCCTTCGCGGTCGAGCGGACGCAAGAGCTTGTCACCGACCTGGTGAAGCTGATGGACGAGGGCAAGGTGCCCAAGGCCAACATCTTCATCGACAGCCCGCTCGCCTCCAAGGCCACCGCCATTTTCACCCGCCATGCCGGAGAATTGCAGCATGGCGGCGATCTGACCCGGGCCTTCACCTCGCCCCATGTGCGCTCCACCGAAAGCGTGGAGGAGTCGAAGGCGCTCGCCCGCTTCACCGGCTTCCGCATCATCGTCTCGGCCTCTGGCATGTGCGAGGCGGGCCGTATCCGGCATCACCTCAAGAACCATCTCTGGCAGCCGTCCACAACCGTTCTTCTGGCGGGATTCCAGGCGGAGGGTTCGCTCGGGCGCATCCTGCAGGATGGCGCGAAGACCGTGACCATCATGGGCGAAACGATCAGCGTGAAGGCGGAGATCCGCCAGGTGGAGGATTACTCCGGCCATGCCGACGGCCCCGAACTTGTGCAGTGGGTGAAGGAGCGCCTGCCGATCGGACGCTCGATCTTCCTCACCCATGGCGAGGAGGAGGGCCAGCGCGCGCTGGCAGACGATCTCGGAGAGCTTGGCATGCCGCAGGACTGCGTGATCATTCCCAGCCTCGATTCTGTTTATGAACTCTTGGGCGAGGCCTGCGCCTATCTGGCAGCCGAGACGAAGCCGCGCATCGACCCGGCTATGGTCGCCCGCCTCGACAGCCACAATGATCTCGCCGACCTGGTCCTCGACATCCGGGATGCGATGAACCGCGCAGGCGATGAAAAGGCGCGCGGCGTCATCCTCCGCCGCCTGCGCCGGGCACTCTCGGGCGGCGAGGGCGGCGGCGACGGGGCGCGGCGCAGGCCCCCGGTCTCCGGCCCGTCGCGCCGCAGCAGGGGCTGGGAGGAATAGAGCAGATATCGTTTGGAACGTTTTCGCTTTCGTGAAATATTCGTTCCAATGCCGGATATCACCTCACCCCCGCGCGATTTCGCGGCCCTCAAGGCGCTGATCGCCGAGCGTGCCGCGGGTTTGCCCAAGCGCCTCACCCAGATCGCCAGCTATGCGGTTGACAATCCTGACGAAATTGCCTTCGGCACAGTGTCCTCGATTGCCGCGCAGGCGGATGTCCAGCCCTCGGCCCTGGTGCGTTTCAGCCAGGCCATGGGCTATCAGGGTTTTTCCGACATGCAGGAGGTGTTCCGGTCCCGGCTGCGCGACCGGATCCTGAACTATGGCGAGCGGCTGGAGCAGTTGCGGGCCCGTGCCCAGGAAGCGTCAAAGCCGACTTTGATTTTGCAGGGTTTTTGCGATGCTTCGGCCAAGTCCATTGCGTCTCTCGGAGACAGGATCGACCCTGAGGCCCTCGACCTCGCCGTGGAGCGGCTGGCAGCGGCGCGGACCATCTATCTCCTGGGCCTGCGGCGCTCCTACCCGATTGCCTCCTACATGGCCTATGCCTTCGGCAAGCTGGGGGTCAGGGCGATTCTGGTTGACGCAGTCGGAGGTCTCGCGGCGGAGCAGATCACCTTTTCCGCCGCGGAAGATGCCGTTCTCGCCATCAGTTTTGCGCCCTATGCCTCTGAAACCATTCAACTGGCGCGGGATGCTGCGGGGCGGCGCGTGCCGGTCATTGCGGTGACCGACAGCCCATTCTCGCCGCTCGCCCAACTGGCGGATTGCTGGATCGAGGTCAGTGAGGCCAATTTCGAAGGTTTCCGCTCCATGGCCGCGGCGTTGACGCTGGCCATGACACTCACCGTCGCGATCGCGGAGCGCCGGCAGCAGCAGGCCTGAATTCTGCCGTGAACTTGCCGGAAGAGGCGGGAAAGAAAGCGGCGCACCCGAGGTAACAATCAGCCCCATGACCGTGATTCCAGATCTTTATGCCGCGCTTGGGATCGACCCCACGGCCGACCAGGAGGTCATCGGGGCCGCCTATCGCGCGCTGGCCAAGAAGTATCATCCCGATACGGGAGCAACGAAGGGTACCGCATCCGCCGAGCGGTTTGCGGAGATTCAACAGGCTTATGAAGTGCTTGGGAGCCCCGAGAGCCGCAAGCAGTACGACAAGGACCTGCTCGATGCGACCCAGCGCGAGCTCGACGAGCACCTTGCCAAGAAGCAGCGCAAGATTGCCGGCACAACAGAAGCTCCACCTCCGCCCGATCTCGGCGCCATTCGGCCGGAGCGCCGGGGTGGCAAGTCGAAGGCGATGCATACCGCCGTCAACATCAAGGAGATGGGACCATTCCTGGTGGTCTCGGGGCTTCTCATGGCGGTTGCTGGCGGTTTGGCGAGCCTCTACCTGAGCCAGGCACCGCGTCCCCCCATGGAAGAACCGCCGCTGCCGCCGATAGCAAGCCAGCTGGAACCTGCTCCGGCCCCCGCCCCTGCGGTTGAAGCTGCCGCCCCGCCCGCACCCGCAGCTGCCCAGCAGCAGGCCGCCGTTCCCGAGGAGCCGCCCATGTTCGGCACCTCGCTGATTGATCAGGCCGCTGCGCCGCCCGTGCAGGAGGCCGGGACCGCGGAACCGCTGCCGCCGCCCATGCCCAAGGTCAAGCCGCAGCAGGCCTTGGCAGAGAGCGAGCCCGTGGCTGAGGCCGAGACCACAACCGAAGCGCAGTCCGTCCAGGCGCGCGCCCAGCGCTTTACCGTGGTCATTTACGAGAAGTACCGCACGGGCGACATCGTGCAGGATGAAGGCCGCATCATCTTCGTCTCGGAGCGGCGCTGCGCGGCGTTCGGCGAGCGCGCCGTGCTGCGCCGCCTGGCGCCCTATGAAGGTCAGCGCCAGCGGCCGCGCATCTGGTACGAGTGCGTCGAAGCGCGCTGAACCCGCGGCTTACGCCTTCAGCAGCCAGGCATGTTCCGGCGCGTTGTGGAACTTCCACGTCCGCTTCGGACCCGCCATCACATTGAGATAATAGAGATCATAGCCGTGCGTGGTGGCGCAGGGGTGGTAGCCCTTGGGCACCAGCGTCACGTCGCCATCTTCCACCGCCATCGCCTCGTCGAGCAAGCGGTCATCGGTGTAGACGCGCTGGAAGGCGAAGCCCTGGGGCGGGTTGATGCGGTGGTAATAGGTTTCCTCCAGCAATGACTCATGCGGAAGATTGTCCTGGTCATGCTTGTGCGGCGGATAGGATGAGGTGCAGCCGCCCGGCGTGATGACCTCGACGACGAGGAGGCCCTCGGCGGGCTCCCACTCGGGGATGATGTTGGTGACATGCCGGGTGTTGGAGCCCTCGCCGCGCGTTTCCTGATGCAACGCATCCGGCCCGATGATGCGGGCGGAATGAATTCCGCCCTGGCCCGGCGCGGTGCAGACCGCAAGCGTCACATTGTTTTCAGCGGTGACGCGCCAGGTGACACCCGCCGGCACATAGACCGACCAGGGCTTGCCCTCGAAGGGCGTGTCGCGTTCGCCCAGCACCCCGAAATCTTCTATGCCCACAGCGACGTGTCCCTTGCCGCCGATGAAGACGAGGCAGACCTCGCGGCCCTGCTCGCCGCCCGCGGCGCTCTCGCCGGGCTTCAGCTTCCACAGGTCGAAGCCGACATAGGTCCAGCCGGCGCTTTCCGGCGTCACATGGACGATGCGGCCATTGTCCTTGGTGGGGTGGATCTTGAGATTCGACATGGTGATCAGGCTCCTGTCCGGCTCTTGTACCAGATCGTCACGAGACTGCTGAAACGTTGTGCCATGCCGGCAATTGCCTGCTCATCGCTCATGTCGTTCCGGAGCCATTTCGCGGCAGCGCTGGCGAAGATGGTGCGGCCCACGGCGAAGCCCTTTACAATCGCATGTGGGGCCACCGCGGCGAAGCCCTTCGCGAGTTCTTCCTCCGGCGCCTCAAGGCCCAGCAGCACGACGCCGCGGCACCAGGGATCATGCCTGGCGATCACGCTGGAAATGTTTTCCCAGGCCTTGGAAGAGGCCTGCGGCTCCAGCTTCCACCAGTCGGGCTTGATGCCCAGCGCATAGTGCTCCTCGAGTGCCTGGGCGATGGTTGTTTCATCAAGCGCCCCATGCTTGCCGGCGATGATCTCGATCAGCAATTCGCGGCCGACCTTGCGGGCCGTCTCGCAGAGGGTGCGAAGCTTCTGGGATTGCTCCTCTTTCATTGCCGGCGGATCATCCGGGTGGTAGAAGGAGAGGCACTTGATGGTGTGGGTCACCGGCCATTCGACGAGCCTTGCGCCAACGTCCTGCGTGAACTCGAAGCGCAAGGGGCGCGAACCCGGCTGCTCCAGCGGGCGGCCCACCCAGAGGCCAAGCTTCGCCGCATCGAACATCGCCTCGCGGCCATAGACATCATCGAGCAGCGTGCCGAAGCCCGGCTTGCCGTTCGCCACGCGGGCAATCGCGGCGATTGCCAAACGCTTGAAGTCATTGAGCCTCATACGCGGTGCGCCGGCATCGTCCGCCATCTTTTCCAGCTGCATGCGGTGGTCGATGGCAAAGGCCAGGAGCTGGTCCGGCTGCGGGCGGCGGGTCGTTGCCCAATGGACGTGGTTGATCGCCTCGTCCTTGCGCAAGGCCTTGTGCGGGCTGCCGTGCTTCAGGAAGAATTGCAACTCCTCCCAGGTCGGGATCTCGGGCGAGCAGAGGAGGCGCGAAACGGCGAAGGCGCCGCAGGCATTGGCCCAGGTGGCGCTCGTCGCATGGTCCTCACCCTTCAGCCAGCCCCGGAGGAAGCCGGACATGAAGCTGTCGCCAGCACCCAGCACATTATAGACCTCGATGGGGAAGCCCGTGCCGACGATGCCTTTTTCCAATGACTCCGGGATCTTGTCCGGATAGACGACGCAGCCCATGGGGCCGCGCTTGAGCACGATCACGGCGTTGGACAGGGCGCGGATGATGCGGAGTGCCTCCAGCGTATCCTCGCTGCCGGCCGCGATGTGGACCTCTTCCTCGGTGCCGACGATCAGGTCGCAGTCGGGCAGGATGGTCTTCAGATGCTCCGACACCTTGTCCGACTTGATGTAGCGCTCCTCGCCCGCGCCATGGCCGGCGAGGCCCCAGAGATTGGGGCGGTAATCGATATCGAGGATCACCTTCGCGCCATTGGCCCTGGCGATGCGCATGGCCTTGCGCTGGGCGGCATCGGTGTGCGGCGTGGCGAAATGCGTTCCGGTGACGAGGACGGCGGCGGCGGACTTCACGAAATCCTCGTCGATATCGGCCTCGGAAAGCGCCGAATCCGCGCAATTGTCACGATAGAAGATGAGAGGAAAAGTCTTGTCATTCTCGACGGATAGCAACACGAGCGAGGTGAGGCGTTTCGGGTCCGTGACGATGCCGTCCAGCGCCACGCCCTCGCGCGCCATCTGCTCCTTCACGAAGCGGCCCATCTGCTCGTCGCCGACACGGGTGATGAGGCCGGACTTCAGCCCCAGCCGCGCGGTGCCAATCGCGATGTTGGACGGGCAGCCGCCGATCGACTTGGCGAAGGAGGCGACATCCTCCAGCCTGGACCCGATCTGCTGGCCATAAAGATCGACGGAACAGCGCCCGATGGTGATAACGTCCAAGCGCGCCATGATACACTCCGTTCTCTGAGCTGACTTGACAATACGAAACAATAATTCCAGATTGAAGTCAATTCGGAATGTTTGTTCCAATCGCGCCATGCGGTGCCAAAAGCTTGAAAAAATGGGAGAAAAGCGATGCTGAGGTTCGGTGTTCTGGGAGCAGGGCGCATCGGCAAGGTCCATGCGCGGACGATAGCAGCTTCGGGCAAGGCGAAGGTCGCCTATCTCGCCGACGCGCTGCCCAGGGCGGCCGCCGACCTCGCCGCCGAAGTCGGCGCCAAGGTGGCGAGTGTCGAGGAGATCATCGCGGCGAAGGACGTCGACGCGGTGCTGATCGCCACCCCGACACCGTTCCACGCGGAGCAGATTGAGGCGGCATCAAACGCTGGAAAATCAATACTTTGCGAAAAACCGGTGAGCCTCTCGGTGGAGCGGATCGAGCAGTGCCTGAAGGTCGTCGAGAAGAACAAGACCACACTGATGATCGGCTTCAACCGCCGCTTCGACCCCAGTTTCGCGGCCCTCCAGAAACGTTTGCGCGAGGGCGCGGTGGGTGAGGTCGAACTCGCCACCATCATCAGCCGTGACCCCGCCCCGCCGCCGCCTGAATATGTCAAGAGCTCGGGCGGCATCTTCCGCGACATGATGATCCATGACCTTGATCTTGCTCGTTTTTTGGTCGGCGAAGAGTTCGTGAGCGTGAGTGCCCTGGGCGCCGCGCTCGTCGACAAGCGGATCGGCGATGAAGGCGATTGCGACACGGCGGCGGTGCAGATGCAGACGGCGTCGGGCAAGATCGCCGTCATCACCAATTCGCGCCGCGCCGCCTATGGCTATGACCAGCGGATCGAGGTGCATGGCTCGAAGGGCATGCTCAGGGCGGGCAACATCCACACCACGACGGTTGAAGCCGCAACCGCCGACGGCTTCCGCGCCGACCCGATTCTCCATTTCTTTACAGAGCGTTACGGCCAGGCCTATGCCAATGAAGTGCTGAGCTTCATCGATGCGGTGACGGGCGGAAAGCCCACCTCGCCCTCGGGCCATGACGGGCTGCAGGCGCAGAAGCTGGCCGATGCGGCAACCCTGTCCTGGCACACTGGCAAGCCGATAAAAGTGAGCTAGATCAGATGGATATCGCCTCGCTCCAGCATCTTTCCATGGACGGCAAGACGGCCGTCATCACCGGCGCCACGCAAGGGCTGGGGGAGGCGATCGCGCGTCTCTTCGCGGCGCGCGGTGTCTCCCAGATGATCATCACGGGGCGCAATGCGGCACGCGGCGAGAAGGTCCGCGCCGCGCTTGAAGCCTTGAAAACAAAGGCGATTTTCGTCGAGGCGGACCTCGCGAAACGCGCCGACCTGCGCAAGGTGGTGGCGGCTTGCGAGGCAAATTTCGGCAGGATCGACGCGCTGGTGAATGCCGCAGCACTGACCGACCGCGGCACCATCTGGGACACCTCGGAACAGCGCTATGACGAGCTCTTCGACGTCAATGTGAAGGCGCCCTTCTTCCTCATGCAGGACGCGCTGCAGCTGATGAAAAAGACCAGGACCAGCGGCACAATCGTCAACATCCTGTCCATGTCGGGCCATGGCGGGCAGGACTTCCTCACCGCCTATTCCACCACCAAGGGCGCGCTGGCGGTGCTGACGAAGAACGTCGCCTACAGCGTAATGCGTTCAAAAATAAGGGTAAATGGCCTCAACATCGGCTGGATGGACACGCCCGGCGAGGACCGCATCATGAAGACCTATCATGACGCGGAGGAGGGCTGGCTGGCAAAGGCCGAGGCCCAGCGCCCGGTGGGCCGCCTCCTGAAACCGGACGAGGTCGCCCGCGCCGTGGCCTATCTCTCGAGTGCCGAGTCCGGCCTCATGACCGGTTCCATCATCGACTTCGACCAGCAGGTGCTGGGCGCTGGAAACAGCATCGCGGAGCCACCGGAAGCGGCGTGGTAAACACGGTTTTTGGAGCGGTTTGCGAGCTGTTTTGTAGCTGTTTGGTCGATGTTTGCAGACATCGCGGCGGCCATGCCGCAACGGCCGTGTGACCTGCCTGACAGCGCGCGCTGTCACTCCCGCTGGACGGATATGAAAGTTTTCTGAAAAGCTTTTAG
>JBEILC010000061.1:0-13787 GCA_040379425.1 Hyphomicrobiales bacterium | reverse complement strand
TGCCGCTCTTCCGGATCGTCAAGGACCCGTCCTTGGCCCGCAAGCAGGGCATGTATTCCGTGGTGGCGCAGGGCGGCCTGATCATGAAGCGCAGCCAAGACCTTGCCACCGTGCTGCGCGTGCTGGCGAAAACGCCGAAACTCACGTCTGTCTGATCCGGGAGACAAAAAGCCCCAGCCCTTCGCGGGGCCGGGGTTCTGTTTGTCGTGGACCGGCAGATTACTCGTTGCTGTTCATGAAGCCGAGGATCTGCAGGATATTGATGAAGATGCTGATGAAGCTGCCATAGAGCATGAAGGCGCCGAAGATCGACTTGCGGGCGACTGCTTCCTGACCCTCAGCCCCGTCATACATCTCCTTGATCACCTGGGTTTCCCAGGCCGTGATCAGCGAGACGAAGATCACGAAGCCGAAGGAGATGATCGTCGAGAACAGCATGGTGCCGGCACCGACGCCGGTGAACATGGCGACCACGAGGTTGACGAGCGCCGCAATCAGCAGGCCGATCAGCGCCATGCCGGCGAACTGACCCATCCGCGTGAGGTCACGCTTGGAGGTGTAGCCCCACAGGCTCATCGCACCGAAGGTGAGCGAGGCCGACAGGAAGGCCGTCATCACCATCGAGGGATCGATGCCGAGGTAGCGGTTGACGATCGGCGCGATGCCGATGCCCCAGAGCGCCACATAGATCCAGTAGACGATGTGGGCGCGCGCAAGGCTGCCGCCCATGAGCAGGCGCTGGGCGAAGAAGCCCATGCCGATCAGGCCGAGCATGGCCGGGAAGGCCAGCACATTGGCAATGGCGCCAAGGGGGGCGATCGTGAAGGTGGCGAGCACGATGACGGCGGTGGCCGCCACGCCGAGCGCCATGTAATTGTAGATGCCCAGCATGTAGGAGCGGAGGCCCTGGTCGACTGCGACCTGGGCGCCGGCCCTCGTCTGGGAAGGATATCTGAGTTCAGCCATGTCGTTCCTCCAGCATTAGCGTTAGGATGAATATGAGTGAGCACCCCTTCATCTTCAAGTTACAGGAAGTTTAGGAGCCCTGGCGCGTTCAGACGCCAGCGTACTGGTCCATCTTGCGGGCCAATGCGATGTCCAGCTCGGTGACGCCACCCGCCGAATGGGTGGCAAGCGTCACCTCCACCCGGCCATAGACGTTGAACCATTCAGGGTGGTGATCGGTCTTTTCGGCGAACAGCGCAACCCGGCTCATGAAGGCCCAGGCCTGGCTGAAGGATTTGAACTGGTAGGTCTTGGTGATGGCGTCACGGCCCTTGGCCTCTGCCCAGCCATGCAGCTCATGCAGCGCCTTGGCGCGCTCAACCCCGACCAATGCCTTGTCTGTCATAACCCTGCCTGCAAGCGATAAGATTCCTCCACCGCATAGGGACCGCCCCCACGCGAGGGCCGGGAGGAAAAGAGGACGAAGCGCGCCACCTCGAACACCCGGCTCTTGTAAAGGTTATGAGAGGCGATGAAGCGGTGCAAGGCCTGAAGGTCCGGATCCTTGAGGCGCGCCAGGGTGACGTGCGGCGCGAATTTCCGCGGCTCCGGCGGCATTCCCAGCGCCTGGCAGATCCGCTCATGGATGGACTGGAGGCGGCGGAGTTCAGCACTCTCCTCCACCGCGGCATAGAGCGTGTGGGGCTTGTTGCCGCCGAACACGCCGCAGCCCGTCAGCCTGAGCTGAAATGGTTTCGCTTCGACACCATCCAGCTCATAGCTGATCTCGCGGGCCAAGCCTTCCTCGATGTCGCCGATGAAGCGCAGCGTGATGTGGTAGGATTCCCGGTCGATCCAGCGCGCTCCGCTGATGCCGCCCCGCATGAGATCGAGGTCAAAGGCCACATCGTCCGGGATTTCAAGGCCGGTGAACAGTCGTGGCATGGCGGGCCTCCTCTGCCGTGAAGGATGGGGGTACGCTGGCGGACAACGGTAACGCGATTCTCGCTATTCCCAAGCCCTATTTTGCGGCAGCCTTCTCCAGCAAACGTTCTACATCCGGCAGGATGCGCGAGACGATGACATCGACGCCCGCCGGATTGGGGTGCATGCCATCCGCCTGGTTGAGCTTGACCTCGGCAGCCACGCCATCAAGGAAGAACGGATAGAACAGCGTGCCGTGCTTTTCAGCAAGGCGGGGATACATGCCGTCGAAGGCGGCCTGATACTCCGGCCCCAGATTGGGCGGCGCCCTCATGCCGGCAAGCAGCACGGGCAGATTTCGTTCAGAGAGCTTGGTGAGGAGTTGATCCAGCGCCTGCTCCGCCTGCGGTATGGTCAGGCCCCGCAGCGCGTCATTGGCGCCGAATTCGACGATCACGGCATCGACCTCCTCCGAGAGCGACCATTCGACGCGCGAGGCGCCATCGAGTGCCGTATCGCCCGCCACACCGGCGTTTATCACTTTTACGTCATGTCCCCTGGCCTTCAGCGCCGCCTCCAGCTTCACGGGAAAGGCATCGGACGGCTGGAGGCCGTAGCCCGCGATGAGGCTGTCGCCAAACGCCAGCAGGGTGACGGTCTGGGCGGCAGCGGGATTGATCATCAGAAAGACAAAGGTCAGAGCGGCGGAAAGCTTCATCATCTTCGTCAATTAAGCGCCACTCCTGGTATGTTCAAGCATCCGGACCTCGACATCCGGCGTAGGGGAACCCATGTTCGACACAATGATCACCACCGCTGTCTCCCTGAAAGACGTTCACCTGACCCTGCCCAGCCGCGCGGGCAATGTCGATATTCTGCGCGGCGTCGACCTCACCGTGAAGGCCGGCGAGGCGCTGGGCATCGTCGGGCCGTCTGGCTCCGGCAAGACCACGCTGCTGATGGTCATCGCGGGGCTCGAGCGCGCCAGCCGGGGCGAGGTGACGATTGCAGGCCAGGCGCTCAACGGCAAGGGCGAGGACGAACTCGCCGCCTTCCGGCGTGACAACATTGGCATCGTGTTCCAGTCCTTCCACCTGATCCCCACCATGACGGCGCTCGAGAATGTGGCTGTGCCGCTCGAATTCCGCGGTGCCAAGAACGCGATGGGCATTGCGGAGGAAAAGCTGAAGCGCGTGGGCCTCGGCCATCGCCTGACGCATTACCCCGGACAGCTTTCGGGCGGCGAGCAGCAGCGCGTGGCGATTGCACGGGCACTCGCCTCCGGCGCCAAGATCATCATCGCGGATGAGCCCACGGGAAATCTCGACCATGTGACGGGCGAGCAGATCATCAAGCTGCTCTTCGATCTCAGGACGCAGGACGGCGCGTCCCTCCTTCTCGTCACGCATGACAGGACGCTGGCCGAGCGCTGCGACCGGATGGCGGAAGTCCTCGACGGGAAGATCGTCTCCGGGGCCCATCCATGAACGTGAGCCTCTGGCTGCGTTTCGCGGCGCGTGACCTGCGCTCAGGCCTCCAGGGCTTCTGGATCTTCCTGACCTGCCTGGCATTCGGCACCGGCACCATCGCCATCATCGGATCGCTCAGCGCCGCAATCGAACGCGGGCTTGACGAGCAGGGCCAGCCGCTGCTCGGCGGTGACCTCGAATTCTCGCTGGTGCATCGCGAGGCGAGTGCCGAGGAATTGGCCTTCGTGTCCGCGAAGGGCGAAGTGAGCAAGGTCGCCACCGTGCGCGGCATGGCGGTTGCGGGGGAGAACGCCACGCTCATCGAGGCGAAGGCAGTGGATGCTGCCTACCCGCTCTATGGCGAAGTTAAGCTCGAAGGCGGCGGCACGCTTTCCGATGCCATCGCCACGACGAATGGCGTTCCCGGTGCAGCGGCTGACCCCTTGCTGATGGGCCGCCTTGGCATCAAGCCCGGTGACAGGATCAAGCTGGGCTCGATCGAGGTCGAGATCCGCGGCCTCATCGCGCAGGAGCCGGACCGGCTCTCCGATGGCGTGGTGCTGGGCCCGCGCCTTCTGCTGACGGAAGAGGCGCTGCGCGCCACCGGCATCGTGCAGCCGGGAAGCCTCATCACCTGGCGCTACCGGGTGAAGACGCCCGACACCTCGTCAGATGCGGTGAATGGCGTGGTCCGCGAAGCAGAAGAAAAGTTCAAGGATGCAGGCTGGCGCGTCCGGACGCGGAGCAATGCAGCGGGCGGTGCTGAGCGCTTCATCGAGCGGCTCGGCTATTTCATGACGCTGGTGGGGCTTGCCTCGCTCATCGTCGGTGGTGCTGGCATCGCCAATGCGGTACAGGCCTTCGTGACGCGCAAGATGGGCTCCATCGCCACGCTGAAATGCCTCGGCGCATCATCGCGCGATGTGCTGGGGATCTACCTGACCGAGATCCTGCTCGTTGGCCTCATCGCGATTGCGATTGGCCTTGCGGCGGGAGCCGCCGCACCCATGCTGGTGGCGGCGGTGTTCGGTGCGATTCTGCCGCTGCCCGTGGCGGCGGGGATCGAGCTGCGGCCCCTGTTGTTCGCGGGGGCGCTCGGCGTGCTGACGACCATCGCCTTCGCGCTCTGGCCGCTCGCGCATACGCGGCGCGTGGCGGCCTCCGCCCTGTTCCGCTCAAGGATCGCGCCGGTTCATGGCTGGCCGGGCAGGGCTGAGCTCACCGCCATCGGCATCGCATTGGCGCTGATCGCGGCCCTTACCTTCATGTCCTTTGAGAACACCCGCATCACGGCCCTGTTCCTCGCGGGGCTGGTGGCAAGCTTCATCGTGCTGCTCGGGCTCGCGCGGCTCATCATCATTGCGGCGCGGCGCATGCCGCGCAGCACCTCCGCCATCTGGCGCTATGCCATCGGCAACATCCACCGGCCGGGCTCCGCCGCGGCCTCGGTGATCCTGGCGCTGGGACTTGGCCTCACCCTGTTCGTGACGCTGGCGCTGACCGACCGCTCGATCTCCGCCGAACTCCGCGCCGGCATCCCCGAGAAGGCGCCGGCCTTCTTCTTTCTCGACGTCCGCAATGCCGAACTCCAGACCTTCAAGGACGCAGTGTCGAAGGAAGCGGGCGTCACCCATGTCAACAACTCGCCGATGCTCAGGGGCCGCGTCGTGGCGGTGAAGGGCGTTCCGGCGGAGAAGGTCAATGCCTCGCCCGAATCGAGCTGGGCGCTGCGCGGCGACCGCGGGCTCACTTACGCGGATAAGCTGCCCGAGGGCTCAAAGCTCGTGGCGGGCGAATGGTGGGCGGCCGATTACAGCGGTCCGCCGCTCGTCTCGCTGGTCGACGAGATCGCGCACGGCATCGGCGTCACGATTGGTGACGAGATCACCGTCAACGTGCTGGGCCGCGAGATTACCGCCAAGGTCGCCAATCTCCGGCAGGTGAACTGGCGGAGCTTCGGCATCAACTTCGTCATGGTGTTCACGCCCGCGACGCTGAAAGGTGCGCCCCACAGCCACATCGTGACGGTGGAGATGAACGGCGGCGACGAGGCACAGCTTCTCAACAAGATGGCGCGCGCCTACCCGTCCGTGACAGCCGTCCGCGTCAAGGACGCGCTCGACACGGTAAGCGGGCTGTTGGGCCAGATGCTGACCGCGATCCGTGGCGCCAATGTGCTGACCCTTCTCACGGGCATCCTCGTGCTGGCGGGAGCACTTGCCGCGGGACTTTCGGAGCGGCTCTACGAGGCGGTGGTGCTCAAGACCTATGGCGCGTCCAAGCGCCAGCTCGTCGGCGCCTTCGTCATCGAATATGCGGGGCTGGGTCTTGCCGCCGCCGCCTTCGGCCTTGCGGTTGGCTCGGCGGCCTCCTGGTTCCTCGCCCTCTACATCCTCGAGATGCCATGGAGCTTCTCCGCTGTGACGGCAACGCTGACGGCGCTGATCGCCATGCTGGTGACGGTGGCTGCCGGGCTGGCCGTGACGTGGACGGCACTCTCCGCCAAGCCTGCACCCTACCTCAGAAACGAGTAGAAATCATTTCTGCTTCCAGATAGTCAGGACCCCATGGTCGTTCTCAACCGCATCTATACCCGCACCGGCGATGCCGGGGAAACCGCATTGGGCTCTGGCGAGCGCGTGTCCAAGGCGCATCTCCGCATCCAGGCCTATGGCACGGTGGACGAGACCAACGCCACGCTCGGCATCGTGCGCCTCCATACGGGGACGCCCGACATGCAGAAGCTCGACCAGATGCTGGCGCGCATCCAGAACGAGCTCTTCGACTTAGGCGCCGATCTCTGCGTGCCCGATACGGGCAAGGACCTGGGCTATGAGCCCTTGCGCATATTGCCCAAGCAGTATGAGCGGATCGAAGCCGAAATCGACGACCTCAATGGCGAGCTTGCGCCGCTCCGCTCCTTCGTGCTGCCGGGCGGCCACCCCGCGGCGGCATACCTGCACCTGTCGCGCACCGTCTGCCGCCGGGCCGAACGGCTGGTGGTCGAACTCTCCTCCCATGCCGGAGAGCATGTGAGCGAGGGTGCGGTTGCCTACATCAACCGTCTCTCGGATTTCTTCTTCGTCGCCAGCCGCTGGGCCAATGCCAAGTCTGCCTGGGGCGACGTGCTGTGGGTGCCGGGGAAAACCCGCCAGGTGTGAGCCGATGTTCATTCCCCTTCACGATTCGACACCGCTGAAGGTCATCCGCTTCCAGGCCGTCACCATCACCATCATCGCCATCGAGGTGGCGGTCTATCTGCTCACCGGCGCATTCGCCACGGAGGCTTCGCTGGCCGCCACCGCCACGCTGTGGGGCGTGGTGCCGGGCGAGATGACCGGAACCGTGCCGCCGGCCCTCGGCTATGACCCGGTGCCGGAGCCCTTCACGCTGATCAGCTACCAGTTCCTGCATGGCGGCTGGTGGCACCTGATCTCCAACATGCTGTTCCTGTGGGTCTTCGCCGACAACATCGAGGATGCCTATGGGCATGTGTCATTCGCCCTGCTCTACCTGTTCTGCGGCGTGGTGGCGGCCCTCGTCCATGTGATGGTCCTGCCATTCTCGGCCGCACCGCTGGTGGGGGCATCGGGCGCTGTCTCGGGCGTGCTGGGGGCCTATCTGGTGCTGTTCCCCAAGGCGCGGGTCTGGGTGCTGCTGGCGGCGCGAATCCCGCTCCGCATCGGAGCGCAGTGGGTCTTGGGAGGCTGGTTCCTGCTGCAGGTCTTCTCCTGGTGGATGACGTGGGTTTCCGGCAGCGGGATCGCCTGGGGCGCCCATATCGGCGGCTTTATCGCGGGGGCGGCGATCACCTATGCCATACGGCGCAGGTTGTGGATGCGGCTCGGTGCATGAATGCGTCGCATTCGGCGACCAAGCGCCGTTGGTGGAATTGACTTGAGGGGTTCCCCTCACTAGGGTCCGCTCAAATTTTTCAAGACCGCCATATCGAGGAACAGAATGAAAGTCCTGGTCGCTGTGAAGCGGGTCGTTGACTATAACGTCAAGATCCGTGTGAAGGCCGACGGTTCGGGTGTCGAACTGGCCAATGTGAAGATGTCGATGAATCCCTTCGACGAAATTGGCGTCGAGGAGGCGGTGCGCCTCAAGGAACAGGGCAAGGCAACGGAAGTCGTCGCCGTGTCCATCGGGCCGGCCCAGGCGCAGGAAACGCTGCGCACCGCACTCGCCATGGGTGCAGACCGTGCCATCCTCGTCAAGACCGATGACCTCGTCGAACCGCTCGCCGTTGCCAAGATCCTGAAAGGCGTGGTTGCGGCGGAAGCGCCCGAAATCGTCATCCTCGGAAAGCAGGCCATCGATGATGACTGCAACCAGACGGGCCAGATGCCGGCAGCACTCCTTGGTTGGCCGCAGGCGACCTTCACCTCGAAGCTGGAACCCGGTGCGGGCGAAGCGCAGATCACGCGTGAGATCGACGGCGGGTTGCAGATGCTGACCGTGAAGCTGCCTGCCGTGGTCACCACCGACCTCCGCCTCAACCAGCCACGCTATGCCTCGCTTCCCAACATCATGAAGGCGAAGAAGAAGCCGCTGGACGAGAAGACACCGGCCGACTTCGGCGTGGACACCACGCCGCGCCTCAAGCTCGTCAAGACCGAGGAGCCGCCGAAGCGCCTCGCTGGCATCAAGGTGGGCTCGCCTGCCGAACTCGTCGCCAAACTCAAGGAAGCGGGAGCAATCTGATGGCTGTTCTCCTCATCGCCGAACATGACAATGCCTCCGTCAAGGATGCGACCCACAAGGCGCTGACGGCGGCCGCCCAGCTCGGCGGCGACGTGCATGTGCTGGTGGCCGGCAACAATGCCGCTTCCGCCGCGGCCCAGGCCGCGAAGCTCGATGGCGTGAAGAAGGTGCTGCATGTCGACAGCGCAGCACTCGAACGCCCGCTGGCGGAACCGATGGCCGCACTGATCGTGTCTCTGGCGCCCGCCTATGACCACATCGTGGCGGCCGCCACCGGCAACGGCAAGAATTTCATGCCGCGCGTCGCGGCCCTGCTCGACGTGATGCAGATCTCCGACATTTCGGAGGTGAAGTCCGCCGACACCTTCGTGCGCCTGATCTATGCCGGCAATGCGGTGCAGACCGTGCAGTCGACCGATGCCAAGAAGGTCATCACCGTGCGCACCGCCTCCTTCGCGGCGGCGGGCGGGTCGGGCTCCGCCGATGTCGTGAAGATGGATGCACCAGCCGACCCCGGGCTTTCCGCCTACAAGGGCGAGAACCTGTCGAAGTCGGACCGCCCGGAACTCACCTCGGCCAAGATCGTCGTCTCCGGCGGGCGCGGCATGCAGAATGGCGAGAATTTCAAGCTGCTCGAATCGGTCGCCTCGAAGCTCAACGCCGCCGTTGGCGCCTCGCGCGCGGCAGTCGATGCGGGCTATGTGCCGAACGATTACCAGGTCGGCCAGACCGGCAAGGTGGTGGCCCCCGATCTCTACATCGCCGTCGGCATCTCCGGCGCCATCCAGCACCTCGCCGGCATGAAGGACTCGAAGATCATCGTCGCCATCAACAAGGACGAGGAAGCGCCGATCTTCCAGGTGGCCGACTATGGGCTGGTGGCCGATCTCTTCACCGCCGTGCCGGAATTCGACGCGGAATTGGGCAAGTAAGCGCCTCCGACGAGGCTCGAACACCGAAAGGGCGGCGCCTGCCGCCCTTTTTCTTTGGCCCGGGACCTGGCCGTCACTCAGCGGCTGAGCAGAAGCCATCAATTGGGCACTCATTCATTCAACCGCCGCGTAACCCAATCGAAAGTGTTATTGCTGCATCTGCGAAACTCCCTTGCCCCGGTCATGGGCACGATATAGGCTCCGCCCGTCTTTCGCAGTCAGGCACTCTAGGCACATGCAGATCAAGAAAGTCGGCGTGATCGGCGCCGGTCAGATGGGAAACGGCATCGCGCATGTCTGCGCTGTTGCCGGTTATGACGTGGGCCTTTTCGATGTCGCCAAGGACCGGATCGAGGCGGGCCTCGCCACCATCAACGGCAACCTCGCCCGCCAGGTGCGCTCCGGCAAGCTCTCGGAAGCTGACCGTGATGCCGCGCTGTCGCGCATCCGCGGCGTGCCCTCCTATGAAGGTTTCGCCGACTATGACATCGTCATCGAAAGTGCCGTGGAAGACGAGCAGGTCAAGCGCAAGATCTATCAGGCGCTCTGCCCGCATCTGAAGCCTGAGTGCCTGGTGGGCTCCAACACGTCCTCGATTTCGATCACCCGGCTTGCCGCGGCGACCGACCGGCCCGAGAAGTTCATGGGCATTCACTTCATGAATCCGGTTCCGGTGATGGAACTGGTCGAACTCATCCGCGGCATCGCCACGGAAGAGCAGACCTTCTCGGTCGCCAAGGAATTCGCCATCTCGCTCAAGAAGACCATCGCGGTCTCCGAGGATTTCCCGGCCTTCATCGTCAACCGCATCCTGCTTCCGATGATCAACGAGGCGATCTACACGCTTTATGAAGGCGTGGGCGGCGTGGAAGCCATCGACACCGCCATGAAGCTGGGCGCGCGCCACCCGATGGGACCGCTCGAACTCGCGGATTTCATCGGCCTCGACACCTGCCTTTCGGTGATGCAGGTGCTGCATGACGGCTTGGCGGATTCCAAGTACCGCCCCTGCCCGCTGCTGGTGAAATATGTCGAAGCCGGCTGGCTCGGCCGCAAGACCAACCGCGGCTTCTACGACTATCGCGGCGAAAAGCCGGTTCCGACCCGCTGATCAGTTGGGGACGGCAAGGGCCGCCTTGATGAGCGCGACGGCTTCCGGCGCCGCCCAGTGCGCAGGCCCCAACAGCCTACCCAGTTCGCGGCCCTGGCGGTCCACCAGGATGGTGGCGGGAAGGCCTGCCGACTGCAACTCACCGACGATCTTCGTCGTCGGCTCCACATAGAGCTTCAGCGCGTCCGCCCCCGTCTCCGTCAGGAAGGCGGAGGAGGCTTCCGCCCCCTTCCGGTCAACGCTGATCGCCACCACCTCGAACTGGTCCGATCCCAGTTCCCGCTGGAGCTTGGCCAGGTCCGGCATTTCCTTCCTGCAGGGGGCGCACCAGGTGGCCCAGAGGTTGATCAGCACCACCCGGCCCTTCCAGTCACTGAGCTTCAGGGGCTTTCCCTCGCCATCGGCGAAGGCGATGTCAGGGAGCGGCTTGGGTTCCGGGTGGATCAGGAAGGCGGCGAGCGTGCCGGTGGACAGCGCCTTGCTGAGGCTGCCCCCGGCCGCCGGAGCCGCGGAAGCAGGCGTTTCCACTGCGGTTTCGGCAGGTCCGGCCTTGCGCGTATCGGCCTGGAACAAGTAATAGGCCGTGATCGCTGCGAGAATGACGAAGCCCGCCGCGATCTGCGTCAGGGGCGAGGGCTGCTTTTTCTTCTCAGTGCTCATGCGCGGTGCTTTTCTGGGGCAATGAAGGAATTTCGATGACCAACAAGATGTGGGGCGGGCGGTTTCAGACGGGGCCGGACGCGATCATGGAAGAGATCAACGCCTCGATCGGCTTCGACAAGCGCCTGTTCCGGCAGGACATCGCGGGCTCGAAAGCCCATGCCGCAATGCTGGCGAAGCAGAACATCATTTCAAAATCCGATGCCACTGAAATTAGGAAGGGACTGGACCAGGTGCAAGCCGAGATCGAGGCGGGCACCTTCACCTTCTCGCGAGCGCTTGAGGACATTCACCTCAATGTCGAATCCCGCCTCAAGGAGCTGATCGGGCCCGCCGCCGGAAGGCTTCACACCGCGCGCTCGCGCAATGACCAGGTGGCGGTCGATTTCCGGCTCTATGTGCGCGACACGGTTGACCACCTCGACCAGCAGCTGAAAGAGCTGCAACTGGCCCTGGCGGAGAAGGCCGATGCACACGCCGCGACCGTGATGCCGGGCTTCACCCATCTTCAGGTGGCGCAACCCGTGACCTTCGGCCACCATATGCTGGCCTATGTGGAGATGCTGGCGCGTGACCGGTCCAGGCTTTCAAATGCAAGAAAGCGCATGAATGAGAATCCGCTGGGTGCGGCCGCGCTCGCAGGCACGAGCTTTCCCATCGACCGGCACGTGACGGCGAAGGCCTTGGGCTTCGACCGGCCGACGCGCAATTCGCTGGACACGGTGGCCGACCGCGACTTCGTGCTCGAAACACTTGCCGCCTGCGCCATCTGTTCGATGCATCTCTCGCGCCTTGCCGAGGAGATCGTCATCTGGTCGACGAGCCAGTTCCGCTTCGTGAAGCTCTCGGACAAGTTCACCACCGGTTCCTCCATCATGCCGCAGAAGCGCAATCCGGATGCGGCGGAACTGGTCAGGGCGAAGCCCGGCCGCATCATCGGCGCGCTGCTCGCGCTCTTGACCGTGATGAAAGGCCTGCCGCTCACCTATTCCAAGGACATGCAGGAGGACAAGGAGCCCGCCTTCGACGCCTTCGACAACATGTCGCTGGCAATCGCCGCAACGGCCGGCATGGTGCGCGACATGGTTCCCAACACGGAGGAGATGCGCAAGGCCGCAGCTTCGGGTTTCTCCACTGCCACCGATCTCGCCGACTGGCTCGTCCGCACACTGAAGATGCCGTTCCGCGACGCGCACCATGTGACGGGAAGCCTGGTGGCTTTGGCAGAAAAGCAGGGCTGCGACCTGCCCGAACTGCCGCTCGCCGCCATGCAGAAGGTGGAGCCGCGCATCACCAGGGACATCTACAAGGTGCTGACTGTCGAAAGCTCGGTCGCCTCCCGCGTGAGCTTCGGGGGCACGGCGCCCGTAAATGTGAAGCGCGAGGCAAAACGCTGGCTCAAGCTGCTAAAAGCCTGATAGGATCATGCCCATGAAAACACTTCTCGTTCTTCTCGCCCTCTCGCTCAGCCTCGCCGCCTGCGGCGTCAAGGGCGACCCCGAACCGCCACCCAGCCTGCAGGCGCAGTAGACCATGCATCATTTTGCTTATCAGGGCGGCGTTCTCCATGCCGAGGACGTCAACCTCAAGACGCTGGCCGACGAGATCGGCACGCCCTTCTACTGCTATTCCAGCGCCACGCTGGAGCGGCACTACAGGGTGATGCATGACGCCTTCGCCGGCACCGATCACATGATCTGCTATGCCATGAAGGCCAATTCCAACCAGGCCGTGATCCGCACCATGGCGGAACTGGGTGCGGGCATGGACGTGGTCTCCGAGGGCGAGCTTCGCCGGGCGCTGGCGGCGGGCGTTCCGGCGCGCAAGATCGTGTTCTCCGGCGTGGGCAAGACGGCGCGCGAAATGGCGCTGGCGCTGCGTGAGGGCATCGCCTACTTCAATGTCGAATCCGAGCCCGAGCTGGAGCTCTTGTCCGAGGTGGCCAAGCGCGTTGGCCAGCGCGCCGCCGTGTCGATCCGCGTCAACCCGGATGTCGATGCCAAGACCCATCACAAGATCTCGACCGGCAAGGCGGAAGACAAGTTCGGCATTTCCTACAAGCGCGCGCGCGAGGTCTATGCGCGGGCCGCCGAGCTTCCCGCCATCGATGTCTCCGGCATCGACATGCATATCGGCAGCCAGATCACCGAGCTCGAGCCCTTCGAGAAGGCCTTCCGGCTGATGGGCGAGCTGGCGGAGGAGCTGCGCAAGGATGGGCACAACATCCGCCACCTCGATCTGGGCGGCGGGCTTGGCGTGCCCTATCGCGGCACCAATGACGTTCCGCCGCACCCTGACGAATATGCCGCCATGGTGAAGCGCACGCTGGGGCACCTGAACCTCAAATATGTGCTGGAACCTGGCCGCATGATCGTGGGCAATGCAGGGATCCTCGTCTCCCGCGTGATCTATGTGAAGGACGGCACGGAGAAACACTTCGTGATCCAGGACGCGGCGATGAACGACCTGATCCGGCCGACGCTCTATGACGCCTACCATGAGATCATCCCGGTTCAGGAACCGGCCTCGCCCGAAACCATGATGGCCGATGTGGTGGGGCCCGTCTGCGAATCGGGCGACTACCTCGCCAAAGGTCGGCGGCTGACCCGTCTGGAACAGGGCGACCTGATCGCCACCATGACGGCGGGCGCCTATGGGGCGGTGCAGGGATCGACCTACAACACCCGCCCGCTGATCCCCGAGGTGCTGGTGAAGGACGGCAACTGGGCGCTGGTCCGGCCACGCCAGAGCTATGAGGAGCTGATCGGCATGGACCGGCTGGCCTCCTGGCAGGACAGGGCGAAGGCCTGAGGGTTCTGATTTCGGGAATGTGATCAGCCGCCCGGCACAATTTGGCCCGCTTCTGTGTTAGCATGATGCCATGCCGACACCGCCAGAGACGCCCGCCGACATGAACCGCCAGGAAGCCCGGATCTCACGCAAGATCCTGCAGGCGCGCCTTGCATTGGGCTTCGAGCGGCTGTGGAACGCCCTGCACTGGCCCGTGGTGATCATGGGCGTGGCCGCTGTCCTGGTGGT